>JADLHR010000208.1 GCA_020848665.1 Anaerolineae bacterium | reverse complement strand
CAGGGGAGTGCGCTACACGATCACTGTGCGCCGGGGTGGCGCTGATGAGCCGCCTGGGTGCAAAGTCAACGAAGCTGCCTGGGAGGGCGATTTGCTGCCGATAGCCGAGCCTGGTAGCGAACAGGTGGTTGTGTTCACTATCTAGCGAGCTTGCTCCTGCTTTGCCAGGTCTGGAGCATTCAGGAGGCGCGCAAGGCGCATCACAACCTCTGACGCCGCCTGCCGTATCATGCAGCGCACCAACGAAAAAGCGGTACCGGAACATCTCGGTACCGCGCCTGTTTTTGCATGGCGGGGCTTACCTCTGCGCCTGGTCTACGCACGCCCGGACCGCATCCGCGTCGATCACCCGGATCGAGTACTCCGGCGGACGGAAAGCCGCGCCCATGAAGGTGTTGGGATTGCGGAACTCCATCCCGCTCGGCATGTCCATCTTTGGCGCGATGTGGACCTCGCGCACGCCGCTGCGCGCCACAACCCGCGTCAGGTTGCGCGCGTTGACGCCGCCGCCCGCCATAATGATGATCCGGTCCCCGGCGCGCTCGACCAGCGCGGTCAGCAGGTCCAGCCCTTCGACCGCCGAGCGTTCCTGGCCGGAAGTCAGCACGCGATCGATGCCGAGCGCGATCAGGCTGTCCAGCGCCGCGAACGGGTCACACGTCATGTCGAAAGCACGGTGAAAGGTGACGCTCAGCGGACGGGCCAGCGCGACCAGGCCCGCGACGCGCGCTTCGTCCACCGTCCCCTCCGCGTTCAGCAGGCCGACGGCGACCCCGGCGGCGCCCAGCCCCCTGGCAATTTCGACATCGCGCCGCATGATAGCGAATTCCAGGTCAGAGTAGAGGAAGTCACCGCCGCGCGGACGAATCATGACGTTGACCGGGATCGCGAGCCGCGCGCAGATCAGCTCGATGGCCCCGGCGCTGGGCGTCGTGCCGCCTTCGATCAGGTTGTCGCACAGCTCGACACGGTGCGCGCCGCCTTGTGCGGCGGCCAGGGCCGAGCGCGCGCTGTCCACGCAGACCTCGACCGTCAGCGGGCGGGACACAGGATGCTCGTCGTTCATGGCAGGCGCTCCGTTCACTCGATCACCAGGACAGTGTGCGCGCCGAGCGGCGATGTGCAGCCAGGAGCCAGCGCCTCGACGCGGCGGGACGCTAGCCCCCCAGTGATTGGACAGCGGCAGGCGTGCGGCCAGCCGTCCCTCTTTATCAACGGCCGGCCATTCAGGGTGCTGCAACCCGGCCAGCTCGCCCCAGCGGATCGAGTAGTAGAGTGTTCACGGGGCAGCTGTCCTTTTGAGAAGCAGCGAAGAATTTCAGCAATTAGCGGTTAGCGATTACCCCTTATCCCTTGGCGAAAGGCTGACTGCTCACTGCTATGTAGCCTGCCGGAACAATCCGGCACACGCGGCGCACGTCTCGCTGCCAAAGCTCGCGCCGCCTATCTCAGCGGTCAGTGGGATGCCCTTTGCTCCCTTGTTGCTTGGTCTGCCTGTCAACCTTTGCGCGCACTCCACTTCTTTGATGAGAATATGTGGTTGACTTCGTTTGCAACACGATTGTATAATAACCAACGGACAATCTGATTCGAATGAAGGAATAACTGGTGTCGGAAATTCAGTCCCTGGCGCGCGGGCTAAAGTTGCTGGAGCTTCTGGCGGCTGGCGATGACGATGTGGGCGTCACGGAGCTGGCGGGTCAAATGGGGATCGACAAGAGCAGTGTGTCGCGTCTGGTCCAGACGCTCGCTGCCTATGGCTACGCCGAGCAGGACCCTACCAGCCGCCGGTATCGCCTCGGTCCCCAGATCGTCCGGCTGAGTCGCAGCCTCTTGACGCGGATGCCGCTGCGTGACGAGGCCAAGCCCTTTCTGCGCACCCTGGTGAACCGCACAGGTGAATGTGCCCACATTGCTATCCTTGCCCAGGGACAGGCCCTGTATATCGATCAGGTCGAATCTCCGGCTTCGCTGCGGGTGACAACCGGCGTTGGCACTCTCGCGCCGCTACACTGTACCGCGCTTGGAAAATGCCTGCTAACCTTCGATTCGACGGCGGAGATGCCGGCGGAATTGCCGCCATTTACTGCGCGGACGATCACCGATCACAAGAGCCTGGCCGCGCATCTGGAGCAAACCCGCCGCCAGGGGTACGCGGTGGACGACGAAGAATATGACTATGGGGTGCGCTGCGTCGCCGCGCCGGTCTACGATTTTCGCGGCAAAGCGGTCGGGGCGATTGGTATTTCGGGTCCGGCGGGACGCGTGACACTTGAACGCATGGCAGATTTTGCGACCATTGTTAAGGAAGTCAGCCAGAGTCTGTCGGACCGTATGAGCTTCAACCGGAGCTAAGCGCCGCAGGGCAGGAGACGGGCGTATTTTTTTCGATACTTCTCGCAACTGCGTTGTGTATGATGCAACAAGGAGCCAGATATGGAAAAACTTAGAGTAGGTTTTATCGGTACAGGCCGCATTTCCGACCTGCACGCGCTTGAATATCTGGCAAACGAGCGCGCTGAAATTGTGGCGGTCTGCGACATTGATCCGGCCAACAGCCAGCCGCGTGCCGCGCAGTGGGGCGTACCAACCGGCTGCATTTTTACCGATTACCGCGATCTGCTTGCCTTGCCCGGCGTGGACCTGGTCGAGATCCTGCTGCCTCATCACCTGCATTATCAGGCGACAATCGACGCCGCCGCAGCCGGTAAGCATATCTCGCTGCAAAAACCGATGGCGCTCTCGGTGCAGGAAGCCGACGGCATGATCGCCGCCGCCGAACAGGCGGGCGTTCTCTTCAAAGTGTTCGAGAACTTTATCTTCTATCCGCCGGTGCAGCGCGCGAAAGCGCTGATTGAGGCTGGCGAGATCGGCGATCCGCTCACCATTCGCATCAAGAGCAATTCGGGGATCAGCCCGACCATGTGGGACGTTCCCCCAGCGGCCTGGGCGTGGCGTTACAAGGCAGACGAATGCGGCGGCGGCCCGCTGGTGTTTGACGATGGTCATCACAAGTTCTCGCTGGCCTGGTACTTCATGGGGCTGGCGGAAGAGGTCCACGCCTGGATTGGAGAAACCGAGCAGCCGTCGGGGCTGGTGCTCGATTCTCCGGCGATCGTCTCGTGGAAATTCCCGAATAATCGCTATGGTTCGCTCGAAGCGGTCAGCTCCGCAGAACTGGTCATGGACACGCAACATTACGCGCAAGACGACCGGATCGAGATCACCGGTACCAGAGGCGTGATCTGGATCACGCGTGGGCACGGCAAAATGATGGACATCCCCCCGGTGATCCTTTACCGTGACCGGACGGTCAGGACTTTCTCGGATATGCCGGCCGGCTGGGAGCACAGCTTTATCAACTCCACGCGCCATTTCATCGACGCGTACTTCGCCGGCGATCCGCCGAGTCTGACCGCGTGGGAAGGGCGCGAAATTCTGCGGTTTGCGCTGGCCGCCCAGGAATCAGCACGCAGCGGGCGGGCCGTGCGCCTGTAGGCACGCACTCACCGAAAGAAGAGCCGAGCGATGAAACTGACCGGGTCAGAAATCGTCACCGAAGTTCTTGTGCAGGAAGGCGTGCCGTACGCTATCGGTATCCCGGGGCACGGCAATCTCGCGCTGGTAGACGCGCTGCGCCGCCATCAGGACCGCATCCAGGTGATCATGCCGCGCCATGAGCAGGCGGCGGTGCACATGGCCGACGGTTATTTTCGGGTGAAGGGCGAGCCGTTAGCGGTGTTCACGTCGATCGGCGCGGGCGCATCCAACACCGCGATTGGGTTGGCGACGGCCTATGTTGACTCCATTCCATTGCTGCTTCTGATTGGCGAGACACATACCTACATGCGTGGCGTAGGCGTTCTGCAAGAGATCGAGCGGCAGCATTGGTCCGATATGCCCAAAATGCTGTATCCCAGCGTGAAGCGCGCCTGGCATATCGACGCGGCAGGGCAGCTGCCCCGCGCGCTGGGGCAGGCGTTCAATGCCATGTGTACTGGACGGCCCGGCCCGGCGCTGATCACGCTGCCAATGGATGTGCAGGCGGACGCGGTCGATGTGCCCGGTGGGCTGGAGCCGCGCGCCCGTCGTCCGCATGATCGCCCCGCTGGCGATCCGCAAGCGGTTCGAGAGGCCGCCGAGTTGCTGGCCGCCGCGCAGCGCCCCGTAATCGTAGCAGGCGGCGGTGTCGTTCTCTCTGAAGCATGGGACGAGTTGAAGGAACTGGCCGAGCACCTGGGCGCGTGCGTGGTCACGACGATGCAGGGCAAGGGCGCGTTCCCGGAGCTTCACCCGCTCTACGCCTGGCATATGGGCGCTAACGGGACGACCTGCGGTAACACGATGACGACCAGCGCGGACGTGCTGCTGGCGGTCGGCGTGCGCTTCGCTGACAAGGCCGCTTCATCCTACAAGCCCGGCGCGTCGTTCAACATTCCGCCGACGCAGTTAATCCATGTGGACATCGATCCGTT
>JADLHR010000207.1 GCA_020848665.1 Anaerolineae bacterium | reverse complement strand
TGGCTGTCATAGCTGTGTTGTCAACCGTCATCGGAAGGTTCTCCTTAGCATTTGGGCGCGTGGTGCGGCTCAAGTTTATGCAACCGGTGAGCCGCACCCTCGTCCCGCGTTACGGTCCGGTCTGCGGACCCTGCATCCCTTCCCAGTGTGTTCCGTAATTTTCCAATACAGCGCGCCCCTGTTTTCATGTTAGTTCCACCCTTCTGACTTGATATGGGCCACATGGCGGGTTTTAGAGTGGGCAGGTTGGCGCAATTCAGCGATTGACCTGACCTTTTTGCGCGTTATCCCTTGACAAATCTCCCGCCTGGAACAGAATTGTGCAGCGCCGCAGAACACAGGTCTGATGCGGCTTACCCCTGACGTGCAAGAGCGTAGCGTAGATGCAGCTATCATTTCCCGCCCACGTGAAGTCACCCGCGCGTGCGCTGGCAGCGCCCCATGTGCTCGACCTGACGTTGATCGCCGGGCTGATCCTGCTGGTGGTGATGGCCTCGCTCCCGCTGGCGCCGTCGCTGCGCCCGATCGGGCGTGACAACGGCATCCAGTCCTATACCGCCGAAGTCGTCTTCGAAGGCGGCACGCTCTATCGCGACGCCTGGGATAACAAGCTGCCCGGCGTCTATCTGATCAATGTGCTGGCTTTCGAGCTGTTCGGCACGGACTCGTGGGCGATCTGGACGATTGACGTGTTGTTTCTGAGCGCCACCGCCGCGCTGTTCTTCGCGCTGCTGAGGCTGGCGCAGTTCCCACGCCGGGTTGCGCCGGTCGCAGCAGGGTTGTTCGTAGTGCTGGCGCGCCATCCGCTGGTGCTCCATGATGTGAATTTCACCGAGAGCTACGCGCTGCTGCCACAAGTGCTGGTCTTTCTGTTGGGATACCGGTTTCTGCGCCGCCCGACCATCCGGTGGGCCTTCCTGATCGGCCTGAGCGCCAGCCTCGCCTTTCTGCTGAAGCAGACGACAGTCGGGGGGGCGCTGGCCCTGATTCCGGCGCTGATGCTGATGCGCCACCCGGTCGTGCGCGCGCCGCAGCGCTGGCGGTGGCTCGGCGCGATCATTATCGGCGGCGTAAGCGGCCTGGGGATGATGGCGCTTTATCTGGGCGCGAATGGCATTCTGCGCATGGCGCTGCATGCCTCGATTGCGATGCCGCTGGCCTTTCACGAATGGGTGAGCGCGCAGTCTGTTTCAGCGCTCGATACCATCACCGGCACGCTGACGCGCAGCGTCGCGCCTGCGCTGCTGTTTCTGGTCGCGGGGCTGGTCGTGCCGGGGCTGCGGGCCGTGTTCACGCACCGGCGCTTCACAGGGTTGACTCCGCGCCAGCGCGAGCGTGTGGCGCTTGGCGGGTGGGCGGCGCTGACCGTGCTGGCCGACCTGGCGCTGGTTAATCTTACCAACCGTTCCTACGCGCACTACTACGTGACGTTGGCGCCCGCGCTGGCGCTGCTGGCGGCGCTCGGCTTGCAGCGACTGGTTGAGCCGCCACGCGGGCTGCTCAGACGGGTGCTGCGGCGCGGCCTGGCCGCCAGCTTTATCGTGCTTAATCTGCTGGCATTTGGCGTGGGCGTCGCTATTGAAGTCAGCCTGACGGCGACTGGCTCGCTGCTTGGCCCGACGCAGGAGCACCCGGCTGTGGCCTACGTCGAGCAGCATACCCGGCCCGAAGAAACGGTCTTCGTGTGGGGGGCGTCGAGCGAGATCAACTTCGAGGCGCAGCGCCACAGCCCGACGCAGTATCACTACGGCTATCCGCTGATCGTCCCCGGACACACCACCCGCGCGCAGATCGCGGAGCTGGTCAGCGACCTGCGCACCAGCCAGCCCGCGCTGATCGTCGATACGACTGTCGAGGACGGGCAGCGTATCCCACCGCTGGACGTGCAGACGCGCGCGGCGTGGCTTGCCGGCAATGGCCGCGCCGATACCGCCGATCTCACGCTGCTGTTTGATTTTGTCAGCGCGCACTGCGCCGCCGAATACCAGGCGGGCGAGGTGACGATTTATCGTTGCGAGTACCGCTAAGGGGAGCGAAGAACAGCGAGGAGCAGCCTTTTCGCTGTCTCTAGCTGCCTTCCACCGCTTTTCGCTGCTCTTGAAGCACCAGGACCAGATGCAGGCGCGTTCCTTCTCCCTGGCGCGAGGTGATCTCCAACTCCGCGCCAAGCTCGTCCGCGCGCTCACGCATGATGTTCAGTCCCAGGCTGGTCGGCTGAACGGCGCCCAGGTCAAAGCCCGCGCCGTTGTCCTCAATCATCAGCTCGATTTTCTGCTCACGGCGTATGAGCTGGATCGAGGCTTTGGTCGCCCGCGAATGCTTGGCGATGTTGTTCAGCGCTTCCTGCGTAATCCGGTAAAGCGCCAGCTTGGTATCCGGCTCAAACGGGAATTCGCCGTCGATGTCCACGCTGATCGCGATCCGCTTGCGGCTGCGGATCGCCTCGGCGAGCTGGCGCAGCAGCGCCGGGAGATCGACCTCCAGCAGCGAGGTCGGGCGCAGCTCCAGCAGCAAGACGCGCATCTCGGCCATCGCGCCGCGCGTAAGCTGGTGCAGCTCAGCCAACTGCGCCAGCGCCTTTTCGGGGTTGCGCTGCCACTGGCGCGGCAAAGCCTCTGCGATGATGTTGGCCGAAAACAGCGTCTGGCTGACGGCGTCGTGCAGCTCGCGCGCCAGCCGCTCGCGCTCCTGGCTTGCGATCGCCTGGCGCTCGCGTTCCAGCAGGCGCGCGTTGTGGATCGCGATCGCGACCTGCCCCGCGAAGGCCTCCAGACGGACGGCGTATTTTTCGTTGAAAAAATCTGGCTGCCAGCTTCCCAGGCCGAGGAATCCGATCACCCGGTTCTCAAGCAGGATCGGAGCGCCCAGGTACGCGCGCCAGTAGACATCGTGCGACAGGCGCATCATTGTTTCGGTCTGGATGTCGTCCACGATCAACGGCTGGCGCGACAGCTTCATTGTGCGCAGGTGCGGCGTAGCATCCACCGGCAAAGACAAATCCGCCAGCCCATCCTGAAGCGCCGGGTCAGTTGTGCGGCTGCCCGCCGTGTGCGCGATGCCAGTCTCCGGATCGATCAGCAGGATTTTGGCGATATCGTGCGGGATGATCTGTTCTATACTCGCCAGCACGCGATCGAGCACCTGCGACAGGCTGGGCGCGCTGCTGAGCGCGTTGGCAAAGTCGCGGAGAGCCTCGGCCAGCTGGCGCTGTTCGCGCTCCAGCGTCTCGATCAGCTTGCGCTGGGTGATGTCTACCCCCACGACCCAGTTCGCCCAACCCGGCACTGGAAACTGTTCGGCGACGCTCGACCAGGCGATATGGCGCTGCGAGCCGTCTTTGCAGGCGAGCAGGGCCTCCCGGTCGCGGTACGGCGCCTGATCGGCAGGCTGGCGGGTTGCCAAGCCCTGGCGAGCTGCCTCATCGAAAATCAGCATACTCAGCGCGTTTGGGTTGCCGAGAATCTCGGCCTGGCTGTAGCCGGAGACGCGTTCGCATTCCCGGTTCCAGGCGACGATCCGCCCGGCGCCATCGGTAGCGAACAGCAGCACCGGCATATTTTCGAGCACGGTCCGCAGGCGCGTCTCGCTCTCCTGCAAAACTGTCTCCGCCTGCTTGCGCTCGGTAAAGTCTTCCAGGATCACCGAGACCTGGCTGTGCCCGAACGAAAAGGCCAAAACGCGGAATACCTGAGTCTGATCGAGCGACTGCTGCTCGCTCCGCAGCGCCTCGCGTCGGGACCGGGCTGCCTGAAATACCCCTGCCAGCTTCTGAACGTCAAGCGGCAGCAACAGGTCGGTCAGCCGCTGGCCGAAGCTCGTCTCCAGATCGATCCCGGTCAGCCGGGCGAACGACTGGTTGGCTTCAATCAGCCTGTAATCTGAGGCGTGTCCCTCGTTCTCGGTCTCGAAGATCGCCAGCCCGTTCGGCGTGTTTTTGAAATAGACGCGATAGCGTTCTTCCGCTTGCTCCAGGTCACGAAAGAGCAGCGTAAAGGGATTGATCAATCCTGTCTGGAGCACAGCCCGATAGATCAGGTAGAACGCGATGAGCTTCAGGAAATGGCCGAACACATTGACCGCGCCGCTGACGCCCGTGTACAGCGTGAACACCAGCTCCGAGGCGACCGTGATCAGGATCGAGCCGATCAGCAGGGCGGAGGTCAGAGGGGCGAGCGCCGTCCGCAGCCGGTAGTACATCCCCGCCGCGACCAGCAGCATCAGCACAATCAGGTATTCGCCGCTGATCTTGAAGGCCGTCAGGCCCTCGCCTTCGACATAAGTGGGGGGCAGCTTCCCGGCGAAGATCAGCCCCGTCCACAGCGCGGTGATCAGACCAAACGCCGCCAGCGTCAGGCCGGGCGAGATTCGCCGCCGCAGAAAAATCGGGCTGATCAGCAGCGCGCTGCTCTGCACGAAGCGGGCAGCCAGCCAGAACTGGGTCGCCAGGTTCGCGTCGTAACCGGCGAAAACCCCCATCCCCTCATACGCCAGCGTGTGCACAAAATCAAGCACACCGGCGGCCAGATACGCAATGCCGATAAACAGGAAAATATCGGTTTTGAGGAAGCGGCGCGAGTTCCAGGCGAACAGAAATGTGCTGGCCGCCACCACGATGCTGAAGCCTTCGGCGATCGAGTGAAACAGCAGAAAGCTGTACTGGCTGCTGAGGTACAGCCCCAGCAGCAGGGCGGCCGCCTCAAACGCAAAGTGATACCGGTTTCGCCATCCCGCCGCCCGTGCCATAGATCGACCGCTTTTATTCTCTCGTTGGTGACGTTGCGTCGCGCATAAACTATCATGTGAGAGCGCGACGCTCAGCCAAGGTCAGCCCTGGTCCAGGGCTTCGCCGCGCCGTTGCACAAAGGTGTAATAAGGGTAGGCCATCGCCTGCGGATCGGGGTCACGCTGGCCCAGCGCGTGATGGTTGGCCTGCTCAAAATCCTGGTGCAGCCGGTCCAGCGTGGCAAGCTGGCTGTCGGATGGTTCCAGCGAGAACAGCGCGACGAGCGTGGTGCGAGTCCCCGGCACGAAGCACAGCCAGCGGCCATCGTCCAATTCGGTGCGGCGTATCCCGGCCCGAAACACCTCGCCTGCCGCCAGGCGGTAGCCGTCCAGCATGGGACGAATGCGCCCCGGCGCGATCTCGAAGGCGCCGAAGGTTTGCAGCGGCTCGGTGGTCCCGATCAGATACACCGCCATTCCGACCGGCCTGGCCGACAGGCGCTTCCTGAGGTGCTGCGTATCTTCGCCGTCCACCACCGCCGTCCGCCACAACGCCGGATCGGACTCGGCCAGAAGCTGCGCGACTGCCGCGATCTGGCGCTGGTAGCGATCGTACAGCCGGTGAAACTGCGTCCGGTTGATCTCGCCGCTGGCGAACTCCTGCACCAGGCGGCGCATCTTCTGATGCACCAGGGCGATAAATTCCTCGCCCTGGCGTGCGCTCTCGCGTCGCGGATCATGGTTGGTCGAAAACATCCCACCCTCAACTGTTGTCGAAACGTTGGCGGATGCCGTCGTCGCCTCTAGAGGCTGTTATGCACTTCGTGGTCTGGTTTCCAGGCCACCCCCCCATCCTTCCGACCTGCGGTCGGCTTTCCTTCCCCCAGGACGAGGGAAGGAAAAAAAAGCCGGATGGTCTCCCCTTCCCTCATTTTGGGGGCAAGGGGCCGGGGGATGGGGGGCTTTACCCGGCGCGCAAGTGCATAACACGCTCTAGAGGCTGTTATGCACTTTGTGGTCTGGTTTCCAGGCCATCCCCCCATCCTTCCGACCTGCGGTCGGCTTTCCTTCCCCCAG
>JADLHR010000206.1 GCA_020848665.1 Anaerolineae bacterium | reverse complement strand
GTGGATGTGCGGGTTGGCGCCAGGGCAGCTTCAACCGGCGTCGCGCTGTCCGACGCCGTGACGCTCGGCGTCAGAGTGGGCCGAGGCGCGGGCGCAGTGTTGGACGGACGGGGCGTTACGCTGGGGGCCGCTGTGCGGGTGGGCGAGGCGGTCCACGTGGCGGTTGCGCTGGGCGTCGCCGTGATCACTGGCTCCGGCTCGTCAGTGCCGTCGAGGGCCACCGCCACCACCGTATCGGTGTCGGGCGGCTTCTCGTCAGCGTCGGCGCTGGTGCTGAGGCTCAGAATGATGGCGAAGGTGAGCGCCAGTGCCAGTGTGGCGATTACCGCCAGCGCGACGATCAGCTCGTTGGCCCGGTTGCGGCGGCGTTCCATCGCTTAAGACTCCTCTGCGCGCGCCAGTTGCGCGGCCAGCGGCACAATAAACTGGAAACTGCTGCCTCGGCCCGGCTCGCTTTCCAGCCAGATACGGCCACCATGCGCCTCGACCAGCGCCTTGGCGATCGACAATCCCACGCCGGTATCGCCCAGCCCCTCAATCAGCGGGTTATCCGCGCGGTACAGCCGCCCGAACACACGCCGCTGCTCGTCGGGTGGAACCCCGCCGCCCTGGTCGGTCACGACCACGCAAATCGCATCCAGCGGCTCTTCGGCGGGCGCTTCATCGTCGGTCGGCGGCGGAACAAAGCCGCGCACGTCCCGCGCGGTTAGCGTGACCTCACCCTGCGGCGGTGAGGCGAGATAGGCGTTTGACAGAAGCTGGATGATAACCTGGTGCATCGCATCGCGGTCGGCGCGGACGGGCGGCAGGGCGTCGGGCAGACGCATGTGCAGCGTGATGTTCTTCTCACGGAACTGCGTCCCGGCCTCGCTGATCGCGTCTTCGATGACTTCCAGCATGTCGATGGCCGAGGTCTGGAGCCTGAACTGCTCCGAATCAAGCGCGCTGACGTGCACCAGGTCTTCGATCAGATGGTGCAGGCGATTGATGTTGGCCTGTACGCGCTGCAAGAACTGGCGCTGAAGCGCGCCGAGGATGCCGATTGATTCGCTCAGCAGCAGGTCGGTGTAGCCCATGATCGAACTCATCGGCGTGCGCAGCTCCTGCGCGATCGACATGATCACGTCGGAGTTGGCCGGGGCGACGGGCCGTGTGCCCTGTGTGGTCGAGCCGCTGGGCGGACGGTTTAGCTGCTGGTCGGCCAGGGCAAGCTGGCGCTCCGTCTCGGCCAGGCGGTCTTCAAGCGCCTGGCGCTCGCCGGTCAGGTCGTCGATCATGGTTTTCAGCGCGCCGACGCCGTCCGCGCCAAGCTGCTCCAGCAGGTCGCGATTGCCTTCGACGCGAGCCAGCAACGTATCGCGCTCGGTTTGCAGCGCGGTCCGTTCCCCGATCAGCCGATCACGCTCGGCCTCGAACGCCGCGCGCTCGCTGGCGATGCGCTTGCGATTGTCCTCGACCTGGCGCATGCGGTCGAGCATCTCGTCCAGCTCGGCTTGCAGGCCGCTGACCTCGCCGAGCAGCCGCGCGCGCTGTGCGATCCACGTCTCGCGCGTCTTGAGCAGGTCGTCACGCTCGGCGCGGGTGGCGTCACGCTGCTTGAGCAGGGCTTCGCGATCGGTCGCCAGGCGGCGCAGGTCGTCTTCCAGCGCATCAAGCTTGGTCTGGCGCTCCGCCTCGTGCTCGATCTGCTCGGCAAGCTGGGTGCGCTCGGCCAGCAGGCGGTCGCGCTCCTGCGCGATCTTCTCGGCGCGCGCCTTGAACAGGGCGCGCTCGTCGTTCAGGCGGGTGAGGGTTTCGGCCACCGCGCCAGGGTCGCCCTCGATCCCCAGAGCGCGAAGCTGCTCCTGAACGCGCTCAAGCTCGGTTTGCAGCCCGTCGCGCTCGGCGGCGAGCCGCTCTTTCTCACCCGTGATCTCGGCCACGACCGCTGAGAGAGCGACCGGGCCGGTGCCTTCATGAGCGGCGCGCACCTCGTCAAGCTGGCGCTCCAGCTTGGCCCTCTGCACCTGAAGCTCATCGCGCTCGCGGCGCAGCGCTTCCAGCATGGCGGCGTAGGCTTCCTCGTCGCCTTCGCCGGTCGCGCTGATCAGCGTGGTCTGCGCCTCTTGCAGCGCGTGCGCGAGCATCTGCCGCTGAGTCGCCAGCTCTAGCCGCTCCTGCGACAGCGCCTGGATGCGCTGCGAGATGGTCAGCGCTTCGTCGCCGCTGACGAGCAGCTCGCCCAGGCGGCTGCGCTCGTAATCCAGCTCGACCTGAAGATCGCGCACCATGCGGTTAAGGTCCGCGATCTGCGCCTGGGCCGCTTCGAGACTGGTCTGCATGGTGTGGCGCGCGCTGGCGACGCTCTCGGCGTCAATCCCCTCGGTTCCGCCGCTGGTGATCAACTCCTGGATTGCCTGGTCGGCAGCCTCGAAGCGGGCGCGCAGCGCGGTGCGACTCATGGTCAGCAGGCGCGCGGCGATTGGCCCCAGCCCTTCGAGCAGGTTCAGCTCGACATCGGTCAGCTCGCGGCTGGTGTAGGGCAGGGCGGCGATCAGGATGCCGACCACCTCGCCGGCGCGTGTCAGCGGCTGGATGTAGGCCGGTCCGACCTGGTTAATGTCCAGCCGCGTGTAGAGGTCCACCAGCTCGTCCAGGTTGCGATCCGGAAAGAGCGGACGCTGGTTCTTGTTCTCGACCGCGCTGACCAGCGTCGACTGCTCCTCAAGGTTGAGCGCCAGCCCGCTGATCGTCCGCGCCTGGATGTGGTTGTAGGCGGAGATCACATCCGCCCAGGTGCCGTCGTCGTGCGCCAGCAGCACAGCGACATCGGCTTTGAGCACGGTGGCGACCGCCTCGACGATCTGGCGCGGAATATCTTCCGGCGTCTCGCGGTCGAGCATCATACCCAGCGCGCGCAGCAGCGTGACCGACTCGGAGGCGCTGGTGTAGCCCAGCGCGGCGGTGCGCGCGGCCCGCGCGGTTGAAGGCGGCGCGGTGACGGCGGGCTGCGGACGCGAGACGGCCTCGGCGTAGGCCGAAACCTCGTCGATGGCCGCATCGAGCCGGTCAACCACGAAGCGGTAAATAATCGCGACGAGCATCGGCATGGCAACCAGAAAGCCAAGTCGCAGCGCGCCGGAGACATCGCCTTCCAGCGCACCGGCGCTGATCGCGGCGGCGGTGTAGGTGTAGGCTGCCAGCAGCACGAGGAAATAGACCAGCTT
>JADLHR010000205.1 GCA_020848665.1 Anaerolineae bacterium | reverse complement strand
TCACGACGCGCCGCGTCAATCCTCTGGCCGCTCTTTCCCAAGCCAGGCCAGTCAGGGTGAGGAGACTCCCATGTCCCGAACGCGCTTCATCCCGCTCAGCGCCCTGCTGTTGGCGCTGGCTGGGCTGGTCGCGCCGCGCAGCGCCTTCACTCAGGAGCCGCTCCCTGAAGAATTTATCTCGACCACCGGCAACCTGACGCTGTACTATCCTGCGGGATGGTCGATCAACGACGAAGACGGCATTATCGCGCTCACCAACGATCCGGTAGCGTTCGGGTCCGAACGGATACCCAAAGGCGCGATCGGGGTCCTGGTCATCGAGCCACAGGCGCTGAGCAATCTGCTGGAAGGGATCGACGCGCCAACTCTGCCTGACGTAGGCGCGGCGCTCGCGGACCTGATCCGCCAGAGCGAGGACGAGTTTGAGCCGGGCGGCATCGAAGAAATCACCATCGCGGATCAGCCCGCCGTCCGCGTCGAGGCCAGCACCGAGACGGACGACGTTGTGATCTATGTCATCGATCACGGCGGCGATGCTCTGGTGGCCGTGATGGGCGTGACTGCGGCGGGTGAGCAGCCGCCGTTCGCGGACACACTGCTGGCGATTGCGGCCAGCATCGAGTATATCCCCGCGTGGCACGCCATTCTGCTGGGTCACACCGCTGGAGTTCGGGCCGTCGCCTTCAGCCCCAACGGAACGCTGGTTGCCAGCGGCAGCGATGATGGAACCGCCCGCGTGTGGAGCGTTGATGGCGGGCCGGAAGCGCTACGATTGAAGCATCCCGACGCGGTTTCAGGTGTTGCCTTCAGCCCGGATGGAACGCTGATCGTCACCGGCGGCGCGGACGGCCTCGTGCGCCTGTGGGACGCGGCGACTGGCGCGGCAGTCGCGGAGTTATCCGGGCACACAGATGAAGTCCGCGCGGTCGCCTTCGGCCCGAATGGGGCGCTGATCGCGTCCAGCAGCGATGATCAAACAATCCGGCTGTGGGCTTTTAAGGACGGCTGGCAGGAACAGGCTGCGCTCTCCGGACACGTGGGCCAGGTTCAGAGTGTCGCTTTCAGCCCGGATGGCGCACGCCTCGCCTCATCCGGCGAGGATCGCACCGCCCGCGTGTGGGATGTCATCAGCGGGACGGAAACGCTGACGATAGAGCACCCGGATCAGGTGCGCAGCGTTGCCTTCGGCCCGGGCGGAGCGCAGCTTGTCACCGGCTGCGACGATGGATCGGTGCGCGTCTGGGACGCGGCGAGCGGCGTCCTGGTCGCGGAGCTGGCCGGGCATACCGAGGCTGTGCGCAGCGTCGCGATCAGCGCCGACGGCCTATGGATCGCGTCGGGCGGCGACGATCAGATGGTCCGCCTGTGGGTCTTCAGGGACGGCTGGCAGGAGCACGACGTTCTGAGCGGTCATGGTGGCCCGGTGCGAACCGTCGCCTTCAGCCCGGATGGGGCGCTCGCCGCGTCCGGCTCGGATGATCTCAGCGTGATCCTGTGGGAAGTCCCGCGCTGAGCTAACCGCCGCGTAAATCTCCTATTCTCATGATGAATCAATCCTGCGACGGCCGGCGGAAGCTCCCGGCGCGCATCGCGGACTGGGGCTATAATCAAGCCAGCCTCGTTCGCGCCTGGTCCCCTGCGGCCACGCGCGCCGGGCCGCGCCGAACCTTTTGAGGAGATTGTCATGCCCCGAACACAGCTTGTCTTACGCGCTTTATTGATGGCGGTGCTCTTGCTGGCGACGCCGCTGGTAGCCCTTGCGCAGGCCCCACTGACCGAAGAATACTTTTCGGCCAGCGGCCTGAGCCTGTCTTATCCTGGCGACTGGTTGGTCCAGGAAGACGCCGGGATGGTCGCGCTGTCCAATGACCCCAACGCGTTTGGCTCCGATGATATTCCGCCCGGCGCGGTGGGCGTGATCATTATCGAGCCACCGACTGTCAACGCGGTAGCCGGCGGCACGTACGACACGCTGGAAAGCCTGCTCACGCTCCTCGCTGTAGACATCAGCGAAGGCGAACTGGACAGTGCATCGCTGAAGCCGCAGCCAGCGACCATTGGCGGTAGGCCCGCTGCGCGGCTGATCGCCAACGACACAGCCAATGATGTGCTGTTGCTCGCCATTGATCTCGGCGATACAGGCCCAGCCGTCGTGGCTGCGGTGACGGCGCCCGGCGAGTTGAGTCGCTTCGAGGATACCGTCCTGGCGATAGCGGCAACCATTGAGTATATGAGTCCCTGGCGCGCCATATTCCAGGGGCACACCGACTGGGTCAACTCGATCGCCTTCAGCCCGGATGGCGCGCAGCTTGTCTCAGCGTCGGATGATTACACTGCCCGCGTCTGGGATGTCGCCAGCGGCGCCGAGCTGCTGTCGCTGGAACATCCGAGTTACGTCTACAGCGCCGTCTTCAGCCCCGATGGAAGCCTGATCGTTACTGGCGCCTCCGACGGAATCGTTCGTCTGTGGGACGCGGTGACTGGCGCGGCAGTTACGGAGCTGGCCGGTCACACCGACTATGTCCGCAGCGTCGCCTTCAGCCCGGTTGGGAGCCTGATCGCGTCCGGCAGCGACGACTACTCAGTCCGCCTCTGGTCGCAGGCCCGCGCGCGGCGCGGGCAGCAGGGCACCTGGCAGGAGAAAACCGCCCTGTCCGGCCACACCGACTGGGTCCGGGCAGTCGCCATCAGCCCGGATGGCACGCGAGTCGCTTCGGGCAGCGATGACTCGACCGCCCGCGTGTGGGATGCCGCCAGCGGGGCCGAGCTGCTCGCCGCCGAGCATCCTGACTGGGTCCGGGCTGTTGCTTTCGGCCCGGATGGATCGCTCATCACCGGCTGCGATGACGGCATCGTGCGCATCTGGGACGCGACCAGCGGCGCGCTGATCGCGGAACTGACCGACCACGACGGGCTTATCCTCGGCGTTGCTGCCAGCTCAGACGGCAGCCTGATCGCAGCCAGCGACAGCGAGAATGCGGTCCGTCTGTGGGTCCTCGCCGACGGCTGGCAGGAAGTCAGCCCCTTCGCCGGCCACACTGACTGGGTGAGAGGCGTCGCCTTCAGCCCCGACGGGACGCTGCTGGCTTCTGCCTCGGATGACGGCAACATCCTCTTATGGGACGTGGCGGGCTAGACACCGGTTTGCGCGCAATCTGACTTTGCGGGGGCGATCCAGGTGATCGCCCCCGCGCTTTGCCTGACCGCAGTCCGGCTTGCCGCTGACCCCCTGCCTCGACTAAACTCTGCGCGTCGTCCGAGCATCCCGCCAGTCGAAAGCGCGCCGCCATGTCCCTGCCCGACCGTCCGCATATCCCCGTGCTGCTCGACTCCGTGCTGCGCCTGCTGCGCGTCGCAGAGATCGGCGCGGAGATCGGCGCAGAACCCGGCTCGGCCTGCTTCGTGGACGGGACGGTCGGCGCGGGCGGGCACGCCGCCGCAATCCTTGAAACCGCTCCGCGCGCACGCCTGCTGGGGCTGGATCGCGACCCGGCAGCCCTGGCGCTGGCACAGGAGCGGCTGGCGCCGTTTGGCGCACGCGCAGTTCTGGCGCACGCCAGCTACGAAGACATGCCCGCGCAGGTCGCCGCGTGGCTCGGTGAGGCTGATCCGCTGGTGGACGGTATTCTGCTCGATCTTGGCGTCTCGTCGATGCAGCTTGACCAGGCCGGGCGCGGCTTCGCCTTCATGCAGGACGGCCCGCTCGACATGCGCTTCGACCCGACCTCCGGCGAGCCGAGCGCCGCCGACCTGGTGAACCTGCTCGATGCGGACGAGCTGGCGGACATTCTCTACCGTTATGGCGAGGAGCGGCACAGCCGCCGTATCGCGCAAGCAATTGTCGCGGCGCGCCCGCTGCACACCACGCGCGCCCTGGCCGAGGTTGTCGTGGGCGCCTATCGCGGCCCGCGCGAGAAGATTCACCCCGCGACGCGCACCTTTCAGGCGCTGCGAATCGCGGTTAACGACGAACTGGGCGCGGTCGAGCGCGCTCTGCCTGCCGCGATCGGCCTGCTGCGGCCTGGCGGACGACTGGCCGTGATCAGCTTCCACAGCCTGGAAGACCGCATCGTCAAGCAGACCTTCAAGCGCGAGGCGACCGACTGCCTCTGCCCGCCGCGCCAGCCGATCTGCACCTGCGGTCACCAGGCGAGCGTGGCGCTGATCACGCGCAAGCCGGTTGAGGCGGACGGCGCGGAGATCGCGCGCAATCCGCGCAGCCGCAGCGCCAGGCTGCGCGTCGTCGCGCGTCTGGCGGGCACATAAGCGGTTTTACAATTGCCTGTTGCAGTATATGATCGGTGCTATGATCGGCATAACGCGCGGTGGGGAGCAAGGGGCCGGTGGGATGAGCCAGGATGAGCAGCAGCCGGGCTGGGGCCAGCATACCCTCCAGCAGCCGGGCCGCGATCAGCGCCAGGTGGTCGCGCTGCTGGCGCTGATGGTCATCGTTGTGATTCTGATCGGCGCGCTCTATCTGATCCAGACCACGACGACGACAACCACTGTCCGCCAGCTTCAGCAGATGGGCGACCGGCGCGCCCGGCTGGAGCGTGAGAACGAGCGTCTGCGCGCCGAGATCGCGGAGTTCGAGAGCCTGCCGCGCCTGATGACCCGCGCCGCTGAGCTGGGCTTCCACGCGGCAGGCGACGACGACATCGATTACGTCGTGGTCGAGGGCTACCGCTATGATCGCCCGCAGTCCACGCCTGCGCCGGCGCCTCCCCCTGCCGCGCCGACCCAGGTCTACGACGAGACGCTGAGCGGCTGGTTTCAGAAACAGTGGGATGGGCTGCGCCAGCAGTTCGACGAATGGCAGAACGAATGATGGTTTCTGGAGTCCGTAATGGGTCGTGACGAGAAATTCTTTCGGCGGTTGGTCGTCATTACCGTCGTCATGCTGGCGATCAGCGCGATCCTGATCGTGCGCCTGCTGTCGTTCCAGTTCCGCATGGACCCGCTAGTCAAGCAGCGGCTGGAAGCTCAGGCCGAGAATCGTTACATCCAGACGGTCGAGGTTTACCCCAATCGCGGTCAGATTTATGATCGCAACGGCAATCTGCTGGCGGTCAACTCATTCGAGTATCGCATCGGCATCAGCCCCAACCAGGTGCTCAATCGCGCCGAGACCGCGCGCCAGCTTGCGCCGCTGCTCGGCGTGCCCGAAGACGAGATCTACCGCAAGCTCCAGCCGGGGATGGATGGCAAGCTCGCCGCCTATGCGCTGCTCAAGCCCGTCGTCGGCTTCGAGGCCGGACAGGCGATCATGGACCTGGAACTGCCCGGCATGGTGATCGAGCCGCTGCCAACCCGCATCTATCCGCAGGGCGAGCTGACCGCGCAGCTTGTCGGCATCTTCCGCGATTCGGACGCTTCCAAGACCCGGCGCGGCTATTGGGGTGTCGAGGGCTTTTACCAGTCGCTGCTCGCCGGGCAGAGCAAGCGCGTCACGACCAGCACCATCCCGGTGCTGCAAGACGCGGCGTCCACCAAGAGCGTCCGCGACGGTATCGACCTGGTGCTGACCATCGACCGCGATCTGCAATTCCTCGCCCAGGATGTGCTGAACCGCGCCGTCGCGCGCGAGCAGGCGACCGGCGGCACGATCCTGATCATGAACCCGCGCACCGGCGAAATCCTGGCGATGGCGAACTACCCGATGTTCGACCCCAACAGTCTGACAGCCGAGAATGTGCAGCGCGCCCGCAACCCCGCCGTGACTGACCTTTTCGAGCCAGGGTCGATTTTCAAAGTGCTGACGATGGCGATGGCGCTCCAGGCCGGGACGCATGACGAGGCCTGGACCTACAACGACCCCGGCTGCTTCAACCCGGCCGGATCGCGCATCTGTAACTGGGATGGCGCGTCGCACGGCAATCAGACCTTCGCGGATGTATTCATCAACTCGTGGAACACCGGCACGACCACCATCTTCATGCAGATGGCCGACCAGTTGGGCGGCCCTTATGCGGTTTACGACCTGCTCAAGGAGTTCGGCATCGGCTCGCCGACCGGCGTTGACCTGGAGGGTGAAGCGCCCGGCATCCTGCCTGAGCCAGGCGACCTGAACTGGAATGAGGCGCAGTACCTGACGACCAGCTTCGGGCAAGGGGTCGCCATCACGCCGCTGCAAATGCTGACCGCGGCCAACGCGATCGCCAACGATGGGCTGATTATGCAGCCACACATCGTCAAGCTGCGGATCGACGGCGACCAGGTGATCGAGACCCGCCCGGCGGCGACGCACCGCCCGATCAGCGCCGATGTTGCCCACCGCGCGCGCGATATCATGGTCCAGATCGTTGAAGACCCGTCCAGCCTCGATCAGTACGAGTTCAAGCATTTCAAAGTCGCCGGCAAAACGGGCACCGCCCAGATCCCGATTCCCGGCGGCTACGATCCCAGCGGCTCAATCGCGTCGTTCGTCGGGTTTCTTCCGGCGGACGACCCGGTTGTCTCGGTGCTGGTCAAGCTCGACCGGCCGGTCAACTACTGGGGCAGTATGGCCGCCGCGCCGGTCTTCCAGGAGCTGGTCGAGCGACTGGTCGTGCTGATGGAAATCCCGAACGACAGCGAGCGCTTCCAACTGATCGCCCAGGGCGGCGACCCCTTCAAGCGCGAGTATTGACCCAACCTGCTGCCCGCACCGGGTAAGGAGCCTCTGAGCCTGCTATGACGGCCCAATCGACAGGTCACGACATCCCGGTCCGCCTGCAAGACGCCCGCATTCTGGTTGTGGCCGACAACGTCCCCAGCTTTGTCCTGATCGCGCGTCTGCTGGCGCAGATCGGGGTCAGCCACTGCGAATGGAAAACAAGCGGTTGGCAGGTCGTCCAGTTCGCAGATGCGCTGCCCTCCCTCGATCTGATTCTGCTCGACATCCATCTGCCCTACGAAGACGGCTATCAGGCGCTGCGCAAGCTGCGCGCACATCCGCGCCTGCGTCCGGCCCGCATCGTTGCCATGACCGATGACGCCAGCGACGAGGAGGTCAACCGCGCGCGTGAGGCGGGCTTCGACGGTTTCCTGGGTAAGCCGCTTGACTCGGAGCGTTTCCCCGGCCAGATCAGGCGCCTGCTGGCGGGCGAGTCGGTCTGGGAATGGCGCTAGAGCGTGTTATGCACTTCGTGGTCTGGTTTCCAGGCCATCCCCCCCCATCCTTCCGACCTGCGGTCGGCTTTCCTTCCCCCAGAACGAGGGAAGGAAAAAACCAGGGCGGTCTCCCCTTCCCTCATTTTGGGGGCAAGAGGCCGGGGGATGGGGGGTTTCTCTCGGACGCAAGTTCATAACACGCTATAGAGGCCGTCAGGCACTTCGTGGTCTGGCTTCCAGGCCATCCCCCCCATCCTTCCGGCCTGCGGTCGGCTTTCCTTCCCCCAGAACGAGGGAAGGAAAAAACAGGGCGGTGTAGTTGTAGTGGGCCCCCAGAGTGGGACAGTCAACGGACGATTGGCGGTTAGCTCTGCGCGCTGCGCCTGGCTAACCGCTCACAGCTAACCGCTGTCTCTCCGTAACTCGCGCGTAACTGGCGCGCGCTAGGCTGAGAGCGTGCGCAAGTGTTTCCTTTGCTGTATTTTGGACGGCGTTCATGGCATTGACCGCGCTTCCCCCAATTGGCATCGCCGGTATCGGCCTCTACATCCCTGATCAGGTGCTTACCGGTGAGGAGATCGCGGCGCGCACCGGGCTGCCAGAATTCGTCGTGCGCGACAAGATGGGCATCCAGCAAGTGCACCTGGCCGGGCCGGACGACACCATTACCGCGATGTCCGCCCGCGCCGCCGAGCGCGCCCTGACCGATGCAGGGCTGTCCGCCGCCGACCTCGACCTCGTGGTTTATCACGGCAGCGAATACAAGGATCATATCGTCTGGTCCGCCGCTTCGAAGATTCAAGGCTTGATCGGCGCGACCAACGCCTATGCGTTCGAGATGTACGCGCTGTGCGCCGGGGCGCCGATCGCGTATCAGGCCGTGCGCAACATGATGCGCCTCGACCACCGCCTGGACAACGTGCTGCTCGTCAGCGCCAGCCGCGAGAACGACCTGATCGACTTCGCCAACATGCGCACGCGTTTCATGTTCAACTTCGGCGCGGGCGCGGGCGCGCTGATCTTCCGGCGCGGGCAGGCGCAGAATGAGGT
>JADLHR010000204.1 GCA_020848665.1 Anaerolineae bacterium | reverse complement strand
TCTCCGCCGCGCCCGATAATCAGCTCCGGCTCCTGGAGGATGAACCGCTGGCCGGTCTTCTCGCCTTCGTGGATGATCAGCACGGGCTTGTCTGCTGCGTTCGACATCGCTCATTCGTCCTTCGGCAATTGATGGGCGCCGGGTGGTCGTGCGTGCGCTTTCCCTCTGACTGAACAGTATAGCCAAACTGCCGTTCCACCTCAAGCCCGGCAGATGCGAACCCACGCCGGGCGGGGCGGTCAGTTCCGGCTTAGCTCGGCGTTGATCTCGACCGGGCTGGCGGTGTCCTCGATCACTGCGATGCCGTCGGCGGAAATAGGGAGATACCCCTCCGCCCGGACCAGGACGCTGTACAACAGTGGCTCGCTGGTGGTGCCGCGCGGCAGCAGCACCGGCACCTGGAAGTAGCCCCGGCTGTCCGCCTGCGAGGTGCCAAGCACCTGCGATTGGGTCCAGGTGAAGTCCTCGATGCTGTATTCGGGCCGCAGCACGATGAACAGCGCGCCGGGGATGCCTTCGCCGGTCGCCGCGTCGGTGATGCGCCCCTCCATCTCCACGCCTTCGGCGCTGGCGAACGCACCAACGGGAAGCTGGCCCAGCCCGACCTTCGCGCTGACCGACGCCAGCGGCACGTTATTGATGCTGATCTCCAGCGTGTAGGTGCCATCGGGCAGCGTTTGCAGGCTGTCGAGGCTGACATAGTAGTTCTCGCCTTCAGAGGGCGCGTCCCACGGCTCGGTGATCTCGATCAGCGGGTCACCATCGACCAGCCAGCGCCAGGTCCAGGGGGTGCCCGCACCGATCAGGCGCCAGTCGAAGAAAGCTACCAGCGACTGGATCCCGCTCGGAAACTCGCTGCGCACGGGCTGGACAGTCCCGGTCGCGCCGGGCTGCTGGCTGGTGAAGCGAAAATCGGTGAAGATGACCGGGTTCGCCGCTTCCGCGCCGCCCGCGACCACGAAATCGGCAGTCGCGCTGAGGGTATTGTTCAACCCAAGTTCGAGCCGATAGCGGCCCGGCAGAAAATCCGCTTCGACGGTGATCAGGTGGGTGCCCTGCGTTTCGAGCGTCCAGACCTCCTCGCCGCGCGCCAGCTCGCGCCCCTCGTAGGACCAGATGTAGGTCCAGGGCGTGCCGGGGGTCATGTTGCGATAGTTGAAGCGCGCCTGGATCGCGGCGCCTTCCGGCAGGACGTAGCTGGTGCCGACCAGCGCGCCGGTGTCGCGGTCGAGCAGGCCAAAGACGATGTCCGAGAAGCCCGGCTCGGACGTGGGACCGCCGCCGATCACGATGCTGCGCGAGGCGACCTCGCGCCCGTCGATGAACAGGCGGAAGAAGTAGACGCCGTTTTTCCAGGGGATGTTCGAGCTGCCGATGTGCCACGTCCCGCTGCGGCCTCCGCTCCAGGTAGACGGCGGCAGGCTGTAGATCGCCTCGGTCACGTCGTCAACCGTCACACGCAGCTCGTAGATCATGCCGTTGACCATGTTCTGGTAATCAAAGAACAGATACAGGCTGGCGATCCCGGCTGGCGCGCCGCCGACTACGTTCGCCGGGACGCCCGCCTCGTTGATGCGCGTGGCGAAGAACAGGCGGCTGAAACTCGGCTCGCCTTCGGGCGGGGCAAGCACCGTGCTGGTCAGGTCCGGCCCCTGGCGGATGCCGAGCGCCGCCGCGCGGGCCAGGCCGCGCGCGACACGCGACGGCCGCAGCGCGCTGATGAAGCCGCCGACCGGCACGCAGTCGTCGGCCTGGTTAGCGCGCCCGTCCAGATTGGTGTCTTGCAGCACGCGGCAATCGACCGCCTGCCCGGCGACCTGACCTGGCGCAATGGTCGGGATACCGATCAGCTTGCCCTGGCGGTTGTAGGCGCCACCGCCGGTCATTGTGCCGGGGATGACTGCGCCGGTTCGCACCCAGGCGCGGTCCCCAGCGCGCGCCTCGGCAGTGAAGCCGGTGATCGTCCCGCGCGTGGCCTCGACCGGCGAGTTGCCGAGATCGGGGTAGCCGACGACCGTAATTGTGTCGTCCAGCGCGACGGCAGTTGAGTCGCCCAGTTCCACGAATGGCAGCGACAGCGACCCCGGCTCGATCGGACGCCCGTCGAGATAGCCGTTGATGCGCAGCACCGCGAGGTCCAGCCCGGCGCTGACCTCGACCACTACGGCGGTGTAGGTTGGCACAGGCGGCTCGTTGGGGCGCACTGTGACGGCGATTACGACGCGGTCGGAGCGACATGTTTCGCTGGAGAGCGCGGTATGCGCGTTGGTCAGGATCAGACCATCGGCGCTGATCAGCGTGCCGGAGCCGACGCACGAGATGATCGGCTGATTCTGGTTGTTGTAGGTCTGCATCAGGTAAACCGTCGCGCGCTTGATCACGTCTTCGTTCAGCTCGACCAGCGGCGGGGGCGGCAGCGTGGGCGTTGGCTCCTCGGTCGGCTCACCGTCTTGCGCCTGGGCCGGAGCATAGGCCAGTGGCGCGAGCGTCACGGTCGCTGCCAGGCTCAGGATGACGATGGCGGCCAGCGCAATGGTCAGCAGCATCCAGTAATAAGCTCTTGGTCGCAGAGACATCAGAAAATTTCCAGCGTGTTCAGCATATTCTCGAAACGATACAGGTTGTTCTCGAAGCTGCCGCGCTCCTCGCGGTACGACACGATCACGGCCTGCGCACCGCGCAACACGACCAGGTCCACGCCCTCGACCACGATCGGCAGCGTTTCGAGCGCAGGGTTACGCTCGCTCTGCACGTAGGCGTAGGTCAGACGGACGGCGGGCGAGCCGTCGCGCAGGGTGACGTTGCGGCGCGAGATCACGCGGTAGGCCGGGAAGCGCAGCGGGCGGTCGATCTCGATCTGGTGCAGAACGCTGGCGGGCGTTGCATCCGGGCCGACCGGCATGATCGACACCTGAAGCAGCGTTTTGAACGGCAGCGCGTCAGGATCGGCGGCGCGGAAGACATACTCCCGGCCAGACCGGTCGAGCAGCCAGCCCTGCGGTACCTGGGCGCGGATCCCTGCTTCGAGGTCTTCGAGCGTCATGGTTGCGTTGAGCGCGGCGTCGCGCATGGTGACACCCAGCGCCAGCACGGCCGCCGCGAGCGCGAGCGAGAGGTAGGTGTTCCACCGCTGCGCGAAGGACAGGCCAGGCCGTTCTTCAACGTAGGTGATCGGACGGTTCACAGCGGCTCCCGGCGCCCGGCGGCGGTCTGCTGGCGCTCATCGGCGCTCTGGATCAGGAAGGCGAAGATCAGCAGCAGGGCGGCGATCAAGGCGAAAGACAGCGCCAACCCGCCAATCGGGCGGCTGGCGGTCGCGCCGACGCCCAGCCCGCTGACGATGGCGATCCCGCGAAAGCCGTAGTGCAGCCCGCCGAGGAAAGCGGCCATCAGCAGACCGGCGGGCATCCAGATCACTGGTGGACGGCTGACGCGCAGCTCGCCGAGGAAGAAGCCGATCACCAACCCGGTCGCCATGTGAACAAAAGTGTTGGACGCGACCCATAGCCCGGTCGCAACGACGGTCGCGTCGGTATCGAGCGCGTAGCGCACGTTGAGGATAACCGCGAAGCCAAGCGAAGCCGCCAGCGCGTAGGCCGCCGCGTCGAGCCGCTGCCGGAAGTATGTTTCCCAGATGGTATAGCGCAGCACCGCGTAGCGCAGGAACACTCCCGCGAATCCGACCGTGAAGGTGTAACCGAGCGCGCGCCCGAAGAAGCCCTGCGGCGGCAGCCAGCGATCTGGCACGAACAGCCGCTCTGACAGCGGCATGGCGACCGCGTTAGCGACCAGCGCACCCAGCAGCAGCACGCTCAGCAGGTAAGGGCGCGGCGCGACTGCGCGCCGCTCGCCGCGATAAGAAATCAGCAGCCAGGCCGCCAGCGGCAGCAGCGCCAGCGCGAGCTTCCCCCGCGTGTCACGCAGGCCGTCTGGCAGCAGATCGAAGACGAGGGTCGCGGCGTAGATGGCTGCGACGACGGCAAAGAGCAGCAGGACTTCCTGCCACGTCGTCTGCCAGACGCGCCGGTACGGGTAAACCTCGACCGGCTCCTCCTCTGGCGCCAACAGGATCGGTTCAAATGACAACGGTCACTCCCGGCAGAAGCGGCGGCGTACCACGATCGAAGTACACATTGAAGTGCTCTGGCGGCGGTGGTAAACTTCCCTCACCACCGGGCAGATTGTACCGCGCAGCGTGCTCCCCGCCTATGGTTCGCCGCCTGACCGGGGACGCGGCGGGCGCGAGTTGTACCCCGGCGCAGGGTCCGGCGCGACGAGACGAGAGGAATTGAGCGGGCTATTATGAGTATCGAGCGGAGACGCAGTCACGCGCCGCTGCGTCTGGGAGTGCTGGGCGTTCTGCTGATCGGGTGCCTGCTGCTGGCGATGGTCGCGGTTGCGCTGGCGCTGCGCGACGGTGAGGTGGGCACGCCCGACCGTGGCAACCGGATCGTCTACGGCCTGACGCTCAACCCTTCGGGCTTCGACCCCCACATTCACCAGTCAAGCGAGCTAGGCATCCCGTTCTATTCAGTCTATGACACGCTGGTATACCGCCACCCGCAGACGTTGGAGTTTGTGCCCGGCCTGGCCGAGCGTTGGGAGATGTCCGCAGACGGCCTGGCGTGGACGTTTACGCTCAAGCAGAACGTGCGCTTCCACGATGGGACCGAG
>JADLHR010000203.1 GCA_020848665.1 Anaerolineae bacterium | reverse complement strand
GCGGTCGAGCACCTGATCCTTCCTTCGCTCGTGCTCGGCGCCTATTCATCGGGGCTGATCACCCGCATCACGCGCTCGTCGATGCTGGAAGTGTTGTCGAAGGACTACATGAACACCGCGCGCAGCAAAGGCCTCAAAGAGCGACACGTGATTCTGCGTCACGGCCTGCGCAACGCCCTGATACCGGTTGTGACGATCATCGGCCTGTCGTATGGCAGCCTGCTCTCCGGCGCGGTGCTGACCGAGACGATCTTCGCCTGGGAAGGGATCGGGCGCTACGCCTACAACGCGGCGCGCACGCTTGATTTTCCGGCGATCATGGGCGTCAGTATGCTGATCGCGATCGTCTTCGTGCTGATGAACCTGATCGTGGATCTGCTGTACTACTGGCTCGATCCGCGCCTGCGCCAGGGATGATGCCCGGATGATTGCTCGTTGGAACGCTTCCCCGATCAACTGGCGCCTGATCCGTGTGCGCGCAGGGCAGAATCCGCTGATGGTCGTCGGCGTGGTCGTCTGCGTCGTCTGGATGCTGATCTCAATTTTCGCGGGCCAGCTCGCGCCGTATGACCCGTTCCAGCAGAACGTCATGGCGCGCCTGCAAGGTCCCAGTGACGCGCACTGGTTCGGCACCGACCAGCTAGGCCGCGACGTGCTGGCGCGCGTGCTGTATGGCGGGCGAACGTCGCTCCCAGCCGGTCTGCTGGTCATCGTCACCGCGACGGTGATCGGCACGATCTTCGGCGCGATTGGCGGCTACATCGGCGGCCTGGGAGACGAGCTGCTGATGCGCTTCACCGAGGTCTTCATGGCCTTCCCGATCATCATCCTGGCGATGGCGATCGCGGCGGCGCTGGGGCCAAGCGTCAACAACGCCGTGATCGCAATGGTCGTGGTGTGGTGGCCGAGCTACGCGCGCATCATCCGCAGCCTGGTGATCAGCGTCAAGTCGAACGAGTACGTCGAGTCGGCGCGCACGATCGGGGCGTCGCCGGTGCGCGTGTTGTTCCGTACCATCCTGCCGAACTGCGTCGCGCCCGCGCTGGTCATGGCGACGCTCGACGTAGGCAACGCGATCCTGATCTTCGCCGGGCTGAGCTTCCTGGGGCTGGGGCCGGAGCCATCCTCGCCAGAATGGGGCCGCATGGTCTCGGATGGAATCGATTATTTCGACCAGTGGTGGCTTAGCACCTTCCCAGGACTGGCGATCCTGACCGTTGTCATGGCGCTCAACTTTATCGGCGACGGCCTGCGCGACCTGGCCGACCCCCGCACACGGAAGACGCTGCGGTGAGAGAACAGCAGACAGCGCTTAGCCGATAGCGATCAGCCGTTAGCTCAGAGCAGGGGCGAAAAAGACGGCGAATAGCTGCTGGCGCTGGCCCAAAGCAGAGACAAAAATAGCGATTGGCTCAAGACCAGGGCTGAACCTGGCCGAGCCAATCGCTGATCGCTAACTGCTAACCGCTGACTTCTCGCTACCGCCCCAGCCAGCCGCCATCGACCGGCAGGATCGCGCCGTGCACGTAGCGCGCCGCGTCCGACGCCAGATACACGACCGCACCCTTCAGGTCTTCCGGCGTGCCCCAGTCGCCCGCCGGGATGCGCGCCAGAATCGACTCGCTGCGCACGGCGTCGGCTCGGATTGGAGCGGTGTTGTCGGTCGCCATATAGCCCGGCGCGATCGCGTTGACGTTGATACCGAGCGGCGCCCACTCGTTAGCGAGCGCGTGCGTCAGCCCGGCAATCGCGCTTTTCGACGCGGTGTAGGAGGGAACCAGAATTCCGCCCTGGAACGACAGCATCGAGGCGACGTTGATGATCTTGCCGCCGCCCTGCGCCGCCATCGCACGCCCGGCGGCCTGCGACAGGAAGAACACCGCCCGCAGGTTGATGTTGATTACGTCGTCCCAGTCGGCCTCGGAGTAGTCGAGCGCGGGCGCGCGGCGAATGATCCCCGCGTTGTTGACCAGGATATCCACCCGGCCCAGCCCCGCGACTACGTCCTGCACCGCGCGCGCCAGATCGTCCTTGCTGGCGCTGAGCAGGTCAATCGAGAGGTTGAGATAGCGCCGCCCCAGCGCCTCGACCTGGGCGCAGGTCTCATTGCAGTCCGGCGTGCGATCCAGCCCGGCGATGTCGGCCCCGGCCTCGGCCAGCCCGACCGCCATCGCCTGCCCCAAACCGCGACTGGCGCCAGTGATCAGCGCCACCCGGCCATCGAGTCGAAACAGGTCAAGCACTGTCATCGTCGCCCGCCTCAGCGCAGATCGGCCATGCCGACCGGGTCCATGTCGCTGAACGTCTGGTTCTCACCCGCCATCGCCCAGATGAAGCTGTAGTTGCCGGTGCCGACCCCGGCATGAATCGACCAGCTTGGCGAGATGACCGCCTGCTGGTTACGCACGACGAGGTGGCGCGTTTCGTCCGGCTCGCCCATCAGGTGAAACACGACGTTGTCTCCGGCCACGTCGAAATAGAAATAGACTTCCATGCGGCGAACGTGGGTGTGCGCGGGCATGGTGTTCCACATATTGTTCGGCTCCAACAGCGTCACGCCCAACACAAGCTGGCAGCTTTGCACGCCGTCGGGATGGATGTACTTGTAGATCGTGCGCTCATTGGAGTTCGCCAGGCTGCCGAGGTGCGCCGGAGCGGCCTCGCTGATCGGGATGTGGGTCGTCGGATAGCTGGCATGGGCCGGTGTGCTGCTGAAATAGAAGCGAGCCGGGTCGGCCGGGTCGGCGCTGGCAAAGGCCACCTCGCGCGCGCCGCGCCCGACGTACAGCCCGTCGAGCTTCGTCATCGGGAATATCCGCCCATCGACCGTGATCGCGCCCGGTCCGGCGACGTTCACGACACCCATTTCGCGGCGCTCCAGGAAGAACTCTGCGCCCAGGGTTTTCGGGTCACCTGCCAGCGCCAGCGGCGCGTCCACCGGCGCGGCGCCCCCGGTGATAATCCGGTCGATATGGCTGTAGACCATCTGGATCGCGCCCGGCGCGAACAGAGTCTCGATCAGAAAGTGCTGGCGCAGCTCGTCAGTCGTAAACGTCTTGACCGCGTCGGGATGGGCGGGGTAGCGCAGTTCCATGCCACTCATCAGACCTATGCTCCTTCGTGTTGTGTAGCGTGTTTTGCAGCAAACGGCTCAAGATGCCGCGCAAAATGGCCGCGCAGCAGCGTGTGATAGCGGCTCTCGTGCGCGCGCAGCGTGGCGCGCAGGCGCTCGCCGAAGCGATCCAGCGCCGAGCCAAACGTCACGTGCAGCACCTGGCGCGCAGCGAACTGATCAAGCAGCCCCGGCAGCGCGCCATCCTCAAGTGTATCGCCTGCCGGCACTTCGTGCAGGTCTGCCGAGACGTGATAGGTCGCGCGATCCGTCTCATAGCGGGCGCGGGCGAAATCCAGCACCTCGCGGAACGCCGCCGGATCGACCTCGGCCCACACGCGCAGCGCCTCAAGGTAGCTCGTCCCGGCGGTCTTCAGGTGGACCGCTCCCCCGGCGTGGCGCGCGGCGAGCGGGTAGACCGTGAACTTGTCCGACCCGGAGTGCAGGCTCAGCTTGTAGCCGCCAACATATCGCATCACGGCGGTATGCCCGGCGATGTCACGTTCCAGCGCGCTCAGATCACCGATGTAATCGACGCCCTTCTCGAAGCGGCCCACGAAGCGCGGCGCGAGGCTGACCCACACGACCCCCAGGCGGCGCAGCTCGGTCGCCAGGAACAGATGCTCATAGATAGAGGTCGGCGTCTCAGTCTCGTCCACTGAGATTTCGAGGTCTACCGCCGCGCCGCCAGCCAGCGCGCGCAGCGCCTCGTCCATCCGCGCGATATGCGCCAGCGCGCGGCCATACTTGGCGGCGGCGCGCAGCAGCGTTGGCTCGTCAAAGGTCAGCGCCCGGTCGTCCAGGTCGAAGGCCTGCCCCAGGAAGCGCGCGGCGAGATCGTCCGGCGCGCTGTCGAGCTGCGTCCAGGGCAGCGCCTCGACCTTCGCCCGCAGTGCCGTCTCGGCGTCGGTATCAGCCAGCGGATCGACGTGATCACCGGGATCGATTGTGAAGAACGAGTAGCCCGCCGAGACAAACGCCGCGATCGCGTCGGGCGTCTTCAGGTGGTCAGCGTCCGCGCCCCAGGGATCGCGCCACCCCGCCTGGAACGCGCCCCAGCGCGCGTCGTCCAGCACCTGCTGCGGCGTGCGTCCCGTGCGCGTGTTTTCGCGGACCGACTGCTGCGCGAAGATCGGCGCGACGCCGGTCCCTTCCGCTGCCTGCGCGTGGCCCGGCGTCGCCAGGCCGAGCCGGTCCCCGAACCCGGCGGACGTGCGCAAGCCAAGCGGAACCGGGTTCAGCCAGGGCAGGCGCGCGCTCAGCGCGGCGGCGTTCTCGCGTGTCAGCGGGCAGAACAGCGCCGCGCCCTGCCGCTCGCCGCGAAAGCCCGCCGCATCCCCCTGCACGACGAGAACCTTGTCGCCGCGCCCAGGGTCATGCGCCAGAGAATAGATCACATCCTCATACGTCACCACCGAGCGCTCGTACACGCTCAGATGGTTGAGCCAGCCAGAACTCATGCCCGCCTGCCTTCCCGCGCTCACAGCTTATACGTCCGCTTCGCCAGCCCGTGAGCCAGCTCGCTCATCATCTCGTGCGCGTCGGCTTCGTCGATCATATGCCGCACGACCAGCCCGGCCAGCCAGTTGGCGCTGGCCCGCCGCCAGATGTCGTGCCGCGCCGGAATCGACGGAAAAGCGCGCGTATCGTCGTTGAACCCGGCCGTGTTATAAAGGCCCGCCGTTTCCATCACCTGCTCGAAGAACCGCTGCATCCCGTTCCAGCTATCGAAGAACCACCAGGGCGGACCCAGCCGCAGCGC
>JADLHR010000202.1 GCA_020848665.1 Anaerolineae bacterium | reverse complement strand
ACGAGCCGGACGCAGACTTCGCCGCGCCGCCGGACTGGGAGTACCGGGACGATACCGGGCACCTTGTGCGGACGCATCACGAGGAGACGGACCGGCGCAGCGATCCGCCTGCTGTGGACGCCGCCGGACGGCTCACCCCGCCATCCGCGCCCGCCGCGCGCTTCCGTGACGACCGCGAACCGGCAGAGACGCCCGCTCAGGACGAGCGCGTGCCGCGCCGCCCGCCCCGCCGCCGGACCGAGCCACCGCCGGACGAGCCGCCGCCGCCCAGCCGGATGCTGGTGCTGACGATCACGCGCTGCGGTGACGCCGACCGCGACCGCGCGCGGATGCGCCGCCTGCACGGCTACCTGACGCAGTATCCCGGCCATGACCGTTTCTGCTTCATCGTTCAGGGGGGCAACCGGGGGCCTGCCCGGCTGGACTACCCGCGCCACCGGATCGCGATCAACGACGACAGCCTGGCCTACGCGCGCAGCCTGCTGGGCGACGAGAACGTGGTGATCGAAGACGCGGAAGAATAGCAGCGGTTAACTCTGAGCTAAAGGCTAACACTAACCGCTGTTGTTCGCTGTTCTTGCTGCTGCGCGTTACTCGCTGAGCAGCAGCACGCCGTTGTCGTCGGGGTCGTGGACCAGCGCGGCTTCGGCGCGGCCATTCTCTTTGTGCGGCTCAGGCGACAGGCCCGCCTCCGCCAGCCGCTCGACCAGCGCCTGCCAGACAGCGCGATCGGGCAGGCGCAGCACGAACGCGATCAACCCTGCCGCGTCAGATGGGGGCGGCGGCGCGCTACGCCCGGCCCAGATGTTCAGGCCGAGATGGTGGTGGTAGCCGCCCGCTGACAGGAACAGCGCGCCAGGATAGCTGCGCTGGGTCACATCGAAGCCAAGCAGACCGGCATAAAACGCTTCCGCGCGCGCCAGGTCGGATACCTGCAAATGCACGTGGCCGATGTCGGTGCGCGGGTCGATAGCCGCCGGTTCGCCGGAGTCGTCGCCAATTGTGTCGAGCAGCGCGCCGACATCCAGCGGCTCGGTGACCATCGCGATCTGCCCGTTCACCCAGGCCCATTCCGAGCGAGGCCGGTCAGTGTACAGCTCGATCCCGCTGCCATCAGGGTCCGCCAGGTAGATCGCTTCGCTGACGCCGTGATCGGCAGCGCCATGCAGCGGCCAGCCGCGCGCCATCAGCCGTTTGAGCACGCGGGCCAGCGCGGGGCGGTCCGGCAGGCGGATCGCGGCGTGATAAAGGCCGGTTGTGCGCGGCGGTTTGGGGCGCGCCCCGGCGACTTCGGTCAGGAGCACCTGATAGGGGCGGTTATGGTTAGCCGAAAGGTAAGCGGTGCTCTGCTTGCGTACAACTTCGTGCAAGCCAAGCACGCCGGTATAGAAATCCAGCGCGATAGGCAGGTCCGAGACACGCAGATGCACATAGCCAATGTGAGCAGCGGCGGGCAGGCGAAACTCGGACATTGACATCGTTCCTTCCTTGTCGAATTCCAATCAGGCAGCGCAGTACTTCCCCGGCGCTGAGCGCCGCGCGAGAGGGGACTGCGTCGCACCCCTGGCGTAGTCTTACGAGAACGGCTCGCGTTCCGGCTGCGCGCGCAGCCAGTCCAGCGCCTGCTCGCGGTGAAAGAACAGGCTTCGCTCGCGGTACTGGTAGAGCGTCGAGCGCAAGACGCGGGCCACCTGGTGCGCAACTGGCGTGCCTTCCTGCGCCAGCAGCGCGACACGGCCCCGCAGCCGGGGGTACGCCCGCGTCAGAGCAGTAGCCCGCTCGCGCGCATAAGGCGTCAGGATCACATCCGGCTGGCTGAGATCGAGCAGCACCCGCAGCGGCCATCCAGCTTCGTCGCAGCGCCGCATCAGGTCGCCTAACGCCTCGACTGCGGCCTCGACGGTTAGAATCGCGGCGTCCGCGAAGGTGAAGATGACGATCCGGCCTTCGTCCAGCGTTTCACTGACGACACCGGGCGCGAGGTGCGTGCTGCCACCGGGCGGAACCCGTGCGCCGGTCCGTACACGTGTCATCGCGTGCTCCCTTTCCGCTGACAACGGACGGTTATACCCCATTGTACTTCAGGTTTTGCGCAGTGGCGGAAGAAAATTTACCTCGCCCACGCTGCGCCCCGGCGCAGGCATTCAAGACCCGGCCCCTGGCATTCATTCGCTCAAGCGGAGAACACGCTCTGAACTGCCTCCTGCTGTGCGCGGCTGCTCTCAACCGCTCTCAACTGCCCTCAGCCATAAATGCGGCGCAGCAAGCGGTCGATCAGCGCCGGGAACCGCTGGCCGAGCCAGACGAACAGGCTGTCGATCCAGCGCAGCGTCAGCGTGCGAGGGTGGCGCTCCAGCGCGCGGGCGATCCCCCCTGCAACCTGCTCCGGCGTCATCGCCGGCCAGCGCGTCGCAACGCGGCCCGGCCGGCCCAGCCGCCGCGCGGCGAACTCGGTATTAGTCTGGCCGATGCGCAGCACCGTGACGTGAATCCCGTCGGCGCGCAGCTCCTCGCGCAGGGAGCGCGCCAGCGCCTCGACCGCCGCTTTGCTCGCGCTGTAGGCGGCGGCGTAGGGCGCAGGCACCGGCCCCAGAATCGAGGAGAGCAGGACGATCTGGCCGCCACCGCTGGCGCGCAGCGCGGGCACCGCCGCCCGGATGCTGTGAATCACCCCGTCGAGGTTGGTGCGCAGCACGGCCTCCAGGTCCGACCACGCGGCCTCGGCCAGCGGGCCACGATGCCCGACTCCGGCCCCGGCGACCAGCACATCCAGCCGGTTGAACTCGGCCAGCGCCAGCGCGACGGCCCGCTGGAGCGCCGCCGGATCGGTCACGTCCGCCACGATGGGCAGGATCCGCCCCGGCAGATCGGCTT
>JADLHR010000201.1 GCA_020848665.1 Anaerolineae bacterium | reverse complement strand
TGGCCGCAGTTCGAGCGCGAAACCGAGTTCGTCGCGCTGATCCATCCCGACGAATACGGCTTCATCGACGGGCAGATCGGCAGCACCGAGCGCCCGCCGCTGCCAGTCGATGAATATCGCACCGTGACCAACGAGCGGCTCGAAGCGCACTCGACGGCCAAGCACACCGCCCACTGCCGCGACAGCTACATGGTCGGCGCGCTGGCGCGCTACAACCTCAAGTGCGAGCATCTGCATCCGCGCGCGCAGGCGGCGGCAGCGCACCTGGGCCTCAGCGCGCCTTGCTTCAAGCCGTATTACAACAGCGTGGCGCAGGTAGTCGAGATCGTGCACTGCTTCGACGACGTGATCCGCCTGTTGGACATGGCGCTGGAGCGCGGCATTACGCCCGAAGACCCGGCTCCAGTCACGCTGCAACCCGCCGCGCGCGGCGTTGGCGCGGTCGATGTGCCGCGCGGCATCCTGTTCCACGAGTACCAGATCGGCGGCAGCGGGCTGATCCAGGAAGCGAACTGCGTCATCCCGACCGGGCAGAACCTCGGCAACATCGATCGTGATCTGCGCGCGCTGGTACCGGCGCTGCTCAAGGAGCCGGAAGAGACGATTACGCACCAACTGGAAATGCTGGTGCGCGCCTATGACCCGTGCATTTCGTGCTCGACGCACTTTCTCAACGTCGAGTTTGTGGGCAAATAAAGCGGCGCCGGGAGGGGCCGCGCGGCCTCTCCCGGTCCTGCTGTCGGGCGTCGTGTGATGGAGCCGCCACCCGTCGGGACGCTGGTCTTGGGCGTAGGCAGCCTGCTGAGGGGGGATGACGCGGCCGGCGTGCTGGCCGTGCAGCGGTTGCAGGCGCGCCCCGATCTGCCGCCCGGCGTGACGGTTATCGACGGCGGGACGGCAGGGCTGGGGCTGATCCCGCTGCTGCCGGGATACCGGCGCGTTGTGCTGGTGGACGCCGTGCCGATGGGCCTGGCGCCCGGCGCGATCTGGCGTTTCACCTGGGCCGAAGCGCGCCTGATCCCGCATGACCGCGCGCTTTCGCTGCATCAAACCGACCTGACCGACGCGCTGGTGCTGGCTGACGCGCTGGGGATGCTGCCGCCAGAGGTCGTGATTTTCGGCGTGCAGCCCGGTCACCTGGACTGGGACCGCCCGCTGAGCCAGGCCGTCGAGCGCGCGCTGCCCGAACTGATAGAGGCTCTGCTGAACGAACTCAGGAGCGAAGAAAGCAATGGCGCGGAAAATCCTTGTGATTGACGATGATCCCGATGTGCTGCTGGCGACCCGGCTCCCGCTGGAGCGCGAGGGTTACGAGGTGTACGAGGCGCTCGACGAGGCCGAAGGGTTGGAACAGGCCAAGAGCATTCTACCGGACCTGATCATCCTCGACGTGATGATGGGCACGCACACCGCCGGATTCCAGCTCGCGCAGGAGTTGCACGGGCCGGACGCGCCCGCCGTGCTGCGCCGGATTCCGATCATGATGGTCACTGCGGTGCACCAGACGACTCCGCTGCGCTTCCGGCCGGAGTCGGATTACCTGCCGGTGCAGGCGTTCCTCGAAAAACCGCTCGATCCCCGGCGGCTGCTGGACGAGGTGCGCAAGCTGCTGCCTCCGGAGCAGACCGGGGAATAAACCCGCGATGCAGGCGCCAGACCTCGTCGCGCTGCGCCCCTCGGATGACGAGTTGGCGCAGACTGCCCGACTACTGATCCGGCTGCGCTGGGCGGCCGGGCTGAGCATCCTGCTTCTGACGACAGTCGCACGCTGGGGGTTAGGCATTGAGCTTCCGGCGAAGGCGCTGCTGGCGCTCGGCGTCGTAGTATTGGGCTATAACGCCGCGCTGGTGGCCGAGGCGCGCCGCTCCGGCCGTCCGGCAGCAACGGCCCGGCGCACACTGTGGGGGCAGATCGCGCTCGACTGGCTGGCGATGGTCGCCCTGGTTCATTTCACCGGCGGGATCACCAGCCCGGCCCTGATTTACTTCGTGATTCACGTCGCATTGGCGGGGACGCTGCTGCCGCCGCGTGGCGCACGCGGCCTCGCGCTGTTGGCGGCGCTGATCGTCGCGGCGCTGGCCGGGCTGGAAGCCAGCGGCGCGCTGCCGCACATCGCGCTGCCGGACCTTGGGCTGGGCGGTGACCTTCACCGGCGCGGCGTCCCGGCGCTGGCTGCGCTGTTTTTCTTCTCAACAACTGCGCTGACAGTCGCGGAGCTGGTCGCGCGGCAGGCCAGGCGCCTGCGCCAACGCGAAGCCAGTATCCGCGCGCTGAACGAGGCGCGCGCGGCCTTTACCCGCGCCGCCACGCACGAGTTGCGCGCGCCGGTCGCGTCCGGCCTGGCGCTGGTCCGCAGCATCGAGCACGGCTACCTGGACGAGCTGACGCCCTCCCAGGCAGTGATCATCGAGCGCGTTGGGGTGCGGCTCGACGGCCTGCGCGAGCTGATCGACGATCTGCTCGACTTCGCCGCCAGCCGTGAAGCGTCGGTCGCGCACCCGCCGCTGGAGGCGGTCGATCTTGGCGCAGTGCTGGCGGATGCCATCGAGCGTGAGCGCCTACTGGCGGACGCCCGGAACATCGCCGTCCAGACCCCGCCGCGCACGCCGATCATGGTGCGGGCGGTAGACACCGGCCTGAGTATGATCTTCAGCAACCTGATCAACAACGCGATCAAATACACGCCCGACGGCGGCATCGTGACAATCGGGCACGCGGTCGAGCACGAGGCGGCGCAGGTCACGGTCACCGTGCAGGATACGGGAATCGGCATCCCGGCAGCCGATCTGCCGCGCATCTTCGACGAGTTCTTTCGCGCCTCGAATGCGAAAAGGTCGAAGATCGTGGGCACCGGGATCGGGCTGGCGGCGGTACGCGCCATGATCGAGCACTATCACGGCTCGATTGCGCTGGACAGCGTCGAGGGCGAGGGCACGTGCGTCACAGTGCGGCTGCCGTTCAACAGGCAGCGATAGGCAGCAAAGAGCAGCGGTTAGCGGTTAGCGGTCAGCAAGAGACAAGAAAGCGCCGGGGCGAGTATGCCGCTTGCCCCGGCGTATTCTGTTAGAACCGCCGCTATGCGCTCAGGCCGTCGAAGGCCAGTTGGTCTCCGATGGCGACGCGCTCCAGCAGGCTCGGCGGCGCTTCGATCAGGTAGCGGGCCGGGCGCGCCGGGGCATAGTAGGGCCGCCACGGTTTGGCGAGCCGGGCATCGACCACGACGCCGTGCGCGTCCAGCCACACCGCCGCGATCGGAAACCCGACGAAGAACATGTGAATCGCGCTCTCGCCCCGGTTCTCGTGGCGAAAAGTGAACAACAGCCCTTCATCCTCGTCCAACCGGCGGCGCAGCATCAGGCCGCGCCAGCGTTTGAAGAACGTGTCGGCGCGCGCGGTGCGCGCCAGCACCACCTCGCCGCTCCCGGCGCGGCGAATCGCATGCGGCTGGCTCATCGCGGAATGACCAGCCGCTGCCCAACGAAGATCAGGTTCGGGTTGTAAATGCCGTTGGCGCGGATGATCGCGTCCGCTGGCACGCCGTAGATCACGCTGATCCGGTACAGGTTATCGCCAGGCTGTACGATGTGTGTCACCGGCTGCGCGGGAGGCGGCGCCGGTACCGGCGCGGGTGCTGCGACCGCCGGGACGCGCAGCACTTGCCCGGCGTAAATCAGGTTCGCGTTGACCAGGTTGTTGAGCTGGGCCAGCGTTGCGACGGTCGTATTGTAGCGCGCCGCGATGGTGGACAGGCTGTCGCCGTGCTGCACGACATAGGTGCCCAGCCCGGTCGGCGGCGGCGCGGCGGTCGGGAAGGCAGGCGGCGCAGCAGTCGGATAGACCGGCGCGGGCGTAAAGGTCGGCGGCTGCGGGAACGCGCCGCCCTTGATCGGAATGACCAGCGTCTGCCCGACGTAGATCAGGCCGGGGTCGCTCAGGCCGTTGACGCGCGCGATCGCCTCAATCGTGCTGCCGAACCGCTGCGCCAGCTTGCTGACTGTGTCGCCCGCCTGGACGGTGTAGACGATCGAGCTGTCGAAGTCACCTGGCAGGACCGGCGTCGCGGTGACCGGGCGCGGCGTGTGGGTTGGGAACGGCGTGACCGACGGGAACGGCGTGATAGCCGGCGGAATGGTGATCGCCGGGGTAAAGGTCGGCGGCTGCGTGAAGCTGGTAATCGGAGTCGCGCTTGGCTGCGGCGTAAAGGTGATCGCCGGGGTGGGACGCGGTGTCTGCGAGCCTTCCTGCGTCGGCAGGACCTCGCCCGGCGTCGGCGACGGCAGCGCCGTCGGCGGCTGCTGCGGGACCTCGCCTAACGGGTACAGGCCCGCGTCGTCCAGGTAGATATTGGTCGTCCCAACATAGTTCTGGGGCGCGCTGCGGACGAAGACGGTGACCGCCGGGCCGGACGCGGTCGCCACGACCGACAACTCACGGTACTGGTCGTAGAATTCGACTTCCTCCGACCAGACGACGTTCGGGCTTTCGGCGTTCACGCCGCCGGTCGGGTCGATTCCGACGCTGGCCCGGACATCATTCGGGTCTTCGCTGACGTTCGGATCGTCGAAGGTGGCCGACGACCAGACCCACATCCAGACGCTGAAGCGCAGCTCCGTCCCGGCAGTGACCGGCACGCGCTGGTACACCCCGGCGGTGTGCGTGGCGAAGAAGGTATTGTATTCCTGAGCGGCGCTGCCGGAGCGCACACGCGCTGCCGGAGCGGGCAGGTATTCGGGCCGCGCATTGACACTGGTCGGCCCCCCGGTGTCGAGATACCAGGGCTGCCAGCCGCTGGCGACTTGCAGCGCTGCGTCGCTGTTGTGCGTCACATATGGCGGCTCGAAGCCGGGGTTCTGGAGCAGGTTTACGCCCCCCTGGGCAGACGCAGGTTGAAGCGTCCCCGCGCTCAGCGCGGCCAGCGCAATCAGCAGCGCCCCGCCCACCAGCCGGCCGACCGTGAGAGAATGCGGTTGTCGCATGAGGCCCCCTTCAGATTAATCAGATCAATTCGGCCCGCCGCGCGGCTGGGCATGAGAGCAGTCAGCGGTTAGCGATGAGCGATTGGGCAAGCAAACGCGATCGGCTGAGCGCCGGATCGGCGCACCAATCGCCAATCGTTAACGGCTTAGTGTAGCATGATTCGATTTTCCGCGATGCGCGCCTGCGACGCGGGCTGTCACTCGCGCAGCGCGGCGGCAATCGCGGCGATGTGCGCCGGGGTGCTGCCGCAGCAGGCCCCGATGATCTGCGCGCCCTGATCGCGCGCGCGGGCCGCATACTGGCCCATGATCTCCGGCGTGGCATCGTACACCGCCTGGTCGCCTTCCATACGCGGCAGCCCGGCGTTGGCTTTGGCGACCAGCGGGACGGTCGCATCGACGGCGCGCATCTGCTCGATCACGCGCTCGATCTCGCCCGCGCCGTTGCCGCAGTTCGCGCCGAGAGCGATCACCCCGTGCGCGCGCAGCGCCTTGGTCGCTTTCTCCGGCGAGACGCCCATCATCGTTCGCCCGTTGGTGTCGAACGTCATCGTCATGACGACCGGCGTGTCGGGCGCAGCCCGGTGCGCACCTTCGGCGGCAGCGCGGACCTCCTCCAGGTCGGCCATCGTCTCGATCCACAGCACGTCAACCCCGCCCGCGACCAGCGCGGCGGCCTGGGCCTCGAATGCAGCGCTGGCGTCGTCGAACGACAGCTCGCCATAAGGGTCCAGCATCTCGCCGGTCGGCCCCATCGACCCGCCAACCACCACTGGACCAGGCGCGGCGTCCGCTTCAGCGCGAGCGAGCGCCGCTGCCGCGCGGTTCAGCTCGTCCACGCGGCCCGCCAGATCGCTGCGCCCCAGGCGATAGCGGTTCCCGCCGAAGCTGTTGGTCAGGATGATCTGCGCCCCGGCCTGGATATAATCGCGGTGAATCTGGCGGATACGCTCCGGGTGTTCGACGTTCCATCGTTCCGGCGACTCACCCTGGCGCAGCCCCTGCGCGATCAGCATGGTACCCATGCCGCCATCGGCGACAATTGGTTGTCCGGTGTCGAGCAGGGCTTGAAGGGAGCTTTTCATCGCGTGCCGTCCTTTCGTCGCGCGTGAGCAGGCGCAACGCCGCGCAAAGTGATACCCCGCTTCATTGTACAACTGACTGCGCGGAACACGATAGTACGGACGGAACGGTACGGACGGAACGGTACGCCGCAGCGGGCAGCCACCGATCGCCACGCATGAAAAAAGGGCCAGAGGCCCTCTGCTCAGTGTTCCTGATCCGGCGCGCGTCAGGCCCCTTCGACTTCCAGACCGGCTCGCTGCAGAACACGCACCACGCTGTCCAGCAGCTCCGATGGCCCGAACGGCTTGGTGATGTAATCGTCCACTTTGGCAATATGCAGCCCCAGCACTTTGTCAATGCTCTGCGCCTTGGCCGTGACCACGATCACCGGAATCGACCGCATGTGATCGCAGGCTTTCATCTGCTGGTAGACTTCCCAGCCATCCATATCGGGCATCATCAGGTCGAGCAGCACCACGTCCGGCCTGACCGCCGCGATCAGCGCCAGGCCCTCGTGCCCACCGAGCGCGCCGTGCACCTCGTAGCCGCGCCGGGAGAGAATCAGCCGAACCAGGTCGATCATTTCGCGCTCGTCTTCGATGCAGACTATTCTGATTGTTGGGGCCTCACCCATCACGCCGCTTACCCTCTCCGCTCCGCCTGCCACCCGCCGGCCGGTCTTACAAACCGTCTGATCCCCAGTCTACCACAGGCGCGGATTCGATGTCTACCGGCCTGCGTTACGCCAGGCGCGCGGATGGAATCACGGGGGCGGTGATCTTCGGCAGAAAAGTCTGCGGTATACTGCGGTATACTAGAGCGTGTTATGCACTTGCGCGCCGGGTAAAGCCCCCCATCCCCCGGCCCCCTGCCCCCAAAATGAGGGAAGGGGAGACCGCTCTGTTTTTTCCTTCCCTCGTTCTGGGGGAAGGAAAGCCGACCGCAGGTCGGAAGGATGGGGGGATGGCTTGGAAGCCAGACCACAAAGTGCATAACAGCCTCTAGAGCGTGTTATGCACTTGCGCGCCGGGTAAAGCCCCCCATCCCCCGGCCCCTTGCCCCCAAAATGAGGGAAGG
>JADLHR010000200.1 GCA_020848665.1 Anaerolineae bacterium | reverse complement strand
TGATTGTCAAGCACCTCAACCCGACCGGGATCGCGACCGCGCAGACCGCCGCCGGGGCGCTGCCGCTGGCGCTGGCGTCGGACCCGGTGTCGGCCTTCGGAGGGGTGATCGCCGCCAACCGCCCGGTCGATGAGGCGTTCGTCGAGGCATTGGGCGCGCTGTTTGTCGAAGCGATTGTCGCGCCCGATTTCACACCGAGCGCTCAGCAAATGCTCGGCGAAGGGCGTAATAACTGCCGCCTGATTCGTGGCCCGGAACGCATCCCCTCGACAGTTGAGCTGCGCAGCGTGCTCGGCGGCTATCTGCTACAGCGGCCCGATCAGGACGATTCCGAGGGCGCGAACTGGCGCGTCGTGACGCGGCGCCGCCCGACCTCGGACGAGCTTCAGGCGCTTCGCTTTGCATGGCGGGCGACGCAGCCGGTCAAGAGCAACGCGATTGTGCTGGCGACCGCCAGCGCGACGGTCGGGATTGGCGGTGGGCTGCCCAGCCGAGTGGACGCTGCGCGGCTGGCGGTCGAGAAGGCAGGCGCGCGGGCGCGGGGCGCGGCGTTGGCCTCGGACGCCTTCTTCCCGTTTCCCGACGCGATTGAGGTCGCAGCCAGGGCGGGGGTGACATGCATTATCCAGCCGGGCGGCTCGATCCGCGACCAGGACGTGATCGCCACAGCGGACGCGGCGGGCATGGCTATGGTATTCACGGGCACGCGCCACTTCCGGCATTAGCCGCAAGCCCGGCGCCCGATTGCGCAAAACCCGCGCCAAAAAGCTATTTGTGTTTGAGCGAAGACGATGCCATAATAGGGTGTTATTAAGAGCAATTTGTGCCGGCCGGCATTTTCTAAAAGCAGTTCGTATGGGAGGAAGCCCGTGGCGAGTGTATCTTACCGAAACGTGACCAAACGGTGGGGCGATGTGACAGCCGTCAAGGACCTGAACATCGAAATCCCAGACGGCGAGTTCCTCGTCTTCGTGGGTCCCTCGGGGTGCGGCAAATCGACCAGCTTGCGGATGCTTGCCGGCCTCGAAGAGATCACGGAGGGGGAAATTCTGATCGGTGACCGCGTGGTGAACAACGTGGCGCCTAAAGACCGCGACATTGCGATGGTTTTCCAGAGCTACGCGCTGTACCCGCATATGACGGTTTATGACAATATGGCCTTCGGCCTGCGTCTGCGCCATACCCCCAAACAGGTGATCGACGAGCGCGTGCGCGGAGTTGCCGCGAGCCTCGGTATCGAGACTCTGCTCGACCGCCGCCCGCGCCAGCTTTCGGGCGGGCAGCGGCAGCGCGTTGCGGTAGGCCGTGCCATCGTGCGCGAACCCGCCGTCTTCCTGCTGGATGAGCCGCTGTCTAATCTCGACGCCAAGCTGCGCGTTGAGGCCCGCTCCTTCATCAGCAAGCTGCACCAGCGCCTGGGCACGACCTTTATCTACGTGACCCATGACCAGGTGGAAGCGATGACGATGGGCGAGCGGATCGCGGTGCTGCGCGCCGGTGAGCTGATGCAGATCGACACGCCGACCAACCTGTACGACCACCCGACGAACGTCTTCGTCGCGGGCTTCATCGGCAGCCCATCGATGAACTTCTTTGACAACTCGGTGCTGAAAGAAGTGAACGGCAAGATGGTCGTGGATACCGGCCACTTCCAGATTCCGGTGCCGACTGCGCGCGTCGAGCGGTATCGCCCCTATCTCGGCAAGAACGTGATCTTCGGCATCCGCCCCGAGAACATTTCACATCCCGATTTCCAGCCGGCCAACGTCGAGCCAGCTATGATCGAGGCCAATGTGGATGTGGTCGAAGAGATGGGCAACGAGAAGATCGTTTACCTGGAAGCAGGCGGCAAGACTTTCCTGGCCCGGATGGACCCCCGCTCGAATGTCCATGTTGGCGAGCGGACCGGCGCGGTCCTGAACCTGTACAATATGCAGTTGTTCGATCAGGAAACCGAGCGGGCGCTGCAATAACAGCCTCGTTGCGGGGGCGGCGCTGCCGATCCTGTCGGTTGATACAGCCGGGAGACCGCTTGTGGGCACATCACGAGCGGTCTCCTTTTTTGACCGCACGTTCTGTTGGCGTTCTCCAGGTGCTGCTGCGATGTCCCTAAAACTGACAACTGGGGCGCGCATAGCGCGTGCCCCGTTAGCCTTCGATCTTTCTGCGCTGGAGCGTGACCTGCGCGCGGCGCTGGACGGCGAGGTACGCTTCGATACGACGACGCGCCTGCTGTACAGCACCGATGCCAGCAACTATCAGATCGTACCACTTGGGGTAGCTTTTCCGCGCCACGCTGACGACGTGGCCGCGGCTCACCAGATCGCGGCTCAGCACGGCGTTCCGCTGCTGCCACGCGGGGCGGGGAGCGCGCTGGCCGGGCAGACGGTCGGGTATGCGCTGGTGCTTGACCTGTCACGTCACATGCGGCGCGTGCTGAGCGTCCATGCCGAAGCGGGCCATGTGCGTGTGCAGAGCGGGATGGTGCTCGGCCAGCTTAACGCGCAGCTTGCGCCGCTCGGCCTGATGGTCGGTCCAGACCCCGCCAGCGCCGATCGTGCTACGGTCGGCGGCTGCCTGGGCAACAACGCGACCGGGATGCACAGCATTCTCTACGGCATGTTCAGCGATCACGTCGTCGGAGTCGAGGCTGTGCTGGCCGATGGCGAGCGGCTGTCCCTGGGAGCAGGCGCGCCCGCGCACCCGCGCGCGGATAAACTGCGCGCGGAAGTGGCTACAATTCTGAATCGCTACACGGACGAGATCGCGGCACACTATCCGCAGACATGGCGCACCGTCGCCGGATACGCGCTTAACCGGCTCGATCCGCAGGCGCCGGACCTGGCGCAGTTGTTCGTTGGCGCGGAAGGCACGCTCGGCACAGTGACCGAAGTCGATCTGGCGCTGGTTCCGCGTCCGCGCATGACGCGCCTGGCGTTGGTGCATTATGGCTCGCTGCCTGCCGCGCTGGAAGCGGCGCCGGGGCTGCTGGAAACCGGGCCATCGGCGATCGAGCTGTTGGACAAGATGCTGCTCGACATGACACGCGCCCATCCGGAGTATTCGCGCCACCTGACGTTTGTCGAGGGCGACCCGGCGGCGGTGTTGGCGGTCGAGTTCTATGGCGAGACGGTGGACGAGTTGGCAGCCAAAATCGACCGCCTGAGACAAAAGCT
>JADLHR010000199.1 GCA_020848665.1 Anaerolineae bacterium | reverse complement strand
CGTACAAGATAGCAGATGATCCACGCGCTAGGTGGAGAGAAGGACGAGGGGAGAACCATGAGCGAGAACAATCAGGCGCCGACACCCGAAGAAATGGGCGCCAAGCTGGACGAGGAGATCAAGGAAACCGTACAGGACTGGGTCAACAATCCGGAGGCCACCGATTTTGACGATCTGGACGATCGCATCGACGTGAAGGTGCGCCGCACCATCGCTGGCTGGGTCGGCGCCGAAGAAAACGCCGACTGGAAAGAGGTCGGCCAGAAGATGGATGCCAATTCCCGCCAGGCGATCGCCGGGTGGGTCGGTGTCGAGGAAAACGCCGACTGGCCGGCTATTACCAACCAGATCGAAAACCGCATCCGCCTGAACATCGCTTCGCTGGTTCACGCCGGGCCGCCCGCCGAAAGCGCCGAGCAGCCTGCCGAAGTGTCCTGGACGGACATCGGCGCGAAGGTTGAGAGCGACGTGCGCTCGTGGGTGGCGGGGCTGGTTGGCACCTCAGAAGAAGCCGACTGGCGAACCATTTCGAGCAAGGTTACGGACAAGGCCAAGCATACATTGGACAAACTGCGCCACGGGGACAAGCCCGACGCTGACGTCGAGGTGCGCCGCGCCGCTCAGCGGATCGCCATCGACAGCGAGGAAACCGGCGGGGATAACCCGCCCCCGGCCGCCTCGACTGTCGATCCTGTCGAGAAGATCGAGTAAGCTAAGGCAGGCCGTTCGCCCGCTGCTGATAGTCCCTGAGCGGTCCGCCACCGCTCAGGGATTTTTTCGGTCAGGCCGGCGTATCGACCGACCGCGCGTTAGCACGCTGCACTGAGAGGATTTCGCATGGAACTGTCCGAGCTTCTGCCTGTCCTGATCCCGCTGATCATTCTTCAGGTCGCGCTGGCGATCTACGCGCTGTACGACCTCTATCAGCGCGGCGGGACACGTTCGCCGCTGCCGGCCTGGGCCTGGGTCGCGCTGATCCTGCTCGGCCAGTTCTGGGGGCCGCTGCTCTACTTCTTCCTGGGTCGCCGTGAGGACGTATAGCGCATGACTGATCACGTGACCAATCGCGCGGCTGATCACGCGATTGAGATACGCGGCCTGACCAAGCGCTTCGGCACGTTCGCTGCGCTCAAAGGCTTCGATCTGACCGTTCCACGCGGGACAGTCTTCGGCTTCCTAGGGCCGAACGGCGCTGGCAAAACGACCACGCTGCGAATCATGACCGGGCTGGCGCGGGCAACCTCCGGCCAGGTCATCATCGAAGGCGTGCCAGTCGGCGGCGGGCGCCGCCCGCCTATCGGCTACCTGCCCGATACACCGAGCTTCCATAACTGGATGACCGCGCCGGAGTTTCTGCGCTATATCGCGGACCTGCACGGCCTGGCGAACCCACCGATCGGCGCGCTGCTGGAGCGCGTCGGCCTGGGCGACACCGGGCGGCGCACGATCGGCGGCTTCTCGCGCGGGATGAAGCAGCGGCTGGGGCTGGCGCAGGCGCTGCTGCCGCGGCCCGCCGTCCTGCTGCTGGACGAGCCAGCCTCGGCCCTTGACCCGGCCGGACGGCATGAAGTCCTCGAGATTATGGGCGACTTGCGCGGTGAGCTGACCATCTTCTTCTCGACGCATATCCTCAACGACGCCGAGCGCATCTGCGATGAGATCGGTATTTTGCACCAGGGCGAACTGCTGCTCCAGGCGCGGCGCGAGGCGCTGCTGGCGCGCTTCGCGCAGCCGATCTTCGAGATCGACGTGGCGCCGGATGATATAAACGGCCTGACTACGCTGGCGGCGCAGATCAGCGCCCAACCGTGGATCGAGCGCATCCAGCAGGACGGGACGCGGCTGCGCATTGGCGTGCGCGACGTACCGGCGGCGCGCCGCGCGCTGTTACCGCTGCTGGCCGACCGCGCCGTGCTGCGCGTCGAGATGGTTGGCGCAACGCTTGAGGACGTGTTCCTGCGGCTGACCAACGGGGCGGACTTAGCCGCCGGGGGGGCCGCGTGATGCGCGTTTTCGGCGTTCAACTCCGCAAGGAGCTGCGCGAGCAGTGGCGCACGCGCAAGCTGCTGATTGTCGTCGCGGTGCTGGTCGGCTTTGGGCTGATGTCGCCTATCTTCGCCAAGATCGCGCCGGACCTGCTGAAGTCGCTGGGCGAGAGCCAGGGCGGAGTGCAGATCATCCTGCCCGAACCGTCCGCCCGCGACGCGACTGACCAGTTCGTCAAGAATACGACGCAGTTCGGGCTGCTGCTGGTAGTGCTGGTTGGGTTCGGCGCGATTGTTGGCGAGCGCGAGCGCGGCCAACTGGCGCTGATTTTTCCGCACCCGCTGCCGCGCCGGGTCTTCGTGCTGGCGAAGTTCGCCGCGCTGGCGATCCTGTTCGGGCTGGCGCTGCTGCTGGGCGCGATTGCGGATTATCTGTACACCGCGATCCTGTTCGATGCGCCCGACATAAGCCGTTTCGCGGCGCTGGTGCTGTTGTTATATGTCTGGCTGCTGTGCCTGCTGGCG
>JADLHR010000198.1 GCA_020848665.1 Anaerolineae bacterium | reverse complement strand
CGGGGGATGGGAAGCTCTACCCGGTGCGCAAGTGCATAACACGCTCTAAGCGCCTGACCAGCAGCTCGCACTCTGTTTGACGTTTTCGCGGCATACAGTACCTCACCGCAGCGCGTGGCGAGGGTGGGCTCCGTGAATCATCTCTTAGGCTTCCGCACCGGCGATCAGTCTCTAGTACGGGACATCAATCTGTCGCTCATTATGAGCCGGCTGATCGAGCACGCGCCGCTATCACGCGCCGGGCTGGCGGAAACCACCGGGCTGAACAAATCCACCGTTTCCAGCCTGGTCAAGCAGCTTCTGGACCTGCAATTCGTGCGGGAAGTCGGCTTCAACCTTGGCGGGATCGGGCGCCCTTCCGTCCAGCTTGAGATCAACCCCAACGCGGGCTATATCGTGAGCTGTGAGTTGGGTGTCGAATCGATCGAGGTCATGTTCGCCAACTTCAGCGCCGAAGTCATCTGGAAGCGCCGCGAAGCAATCGACGCCCCGGACCAGCAAGAGGCAATCATCAGGCAGCTATTTGCCCTGTTGCACGAAGCGGTGCGCGTATCCGAACTGCCACGTGACCGCGAAGATCGCCTGCTGGGGCTGGCAGTTGGCGCGCCGGGCCTGGCGAGCGCCGCCGACGGCACGCTGCTGTTCGCGCCGAACCTCGGCTGGCACGAAGTCCCGCTCCAATACCTGCTCCAGCGCGAGTTTGGCAATCTGGCGATTTTCGTCGAGAACGAAGCGAACATGGCGGCGCTCGGCGAGTATTTCTTCGGCGTCGCGCAGGGCTACCGTGAGGTGCTCTATCTCAGCGCCGGGGTCGGACTGGGGGGAGCCATTGTCCGCAACGGCCTGCTCTTTAAGGGCGCAAGCGGCTACGCCAGTGAGTTCGGGCATATGACGCTTGATCCTGATGGGCCGCTGTGCAACTGCCAGAACCGGGGCTGCTGGGAAACATTCGTCAGCCAGCGCGCGCTGTTTCGACTGATTTGCCAGGCGATCGGGGCAGGGCAGCCGAGCGTGCTGACCGCGCTGGTGCACGGCGACCTCGACACGCTGACCATCCCGCTTGTCGTGCAGGCCGCGCAGCAGGGCGACCGAGTGGCGCTCTCGGCGCTGGAACAGGTCGGGCGCGATCTCGGCATCGGGATCGCGTCGCTCGTCAATGGGCTGAACCCCGATCTCATCGTGCTGGGCGGGAGTCTCAGCCTCGCCGGAGCGCTCATCCTGCCTGTGGCCGAGGCCGAGGTGGACCGTCGCGCGCTGCGCTGGAACCGCCAGGCTGCCAGCCTGAAGATCGCGCAGCATGGCACGGAATCGTGTGTGATGGGCGGCGTGGCGATGGTCTACCAACACATTCTCTCGTACCCCGGTAACCTTGAACGTTGGAATCGCTGAAGGAACGGCCTATGCGCGGCGCGGCGTCTTCTCCCCAGGCGCTGTCGCCGGTTGAGGAAAGGAGAGGAAGAGGCGAAATCCCGACCCTGACAACGAGAGACCCAGGCACAGAATAGCACGCACGTCAACCTGATCGTCAGCACGTTTAGGAGGACTGTGAAATGTTGAAGAGAACTCCCAGCCTTTTGTTGTTGATCGTCCTGGCGCTGGGCCTGGGCTTCGGCGGCGTGAGCGCCGCGCCGCCCCACCAGGTATCGGAGCTGATCATCTTCTGGGCGCAGTGGCCGCCCGCCGACTACCTTCAGGAAATCGGCAATCGCTATGAGGCCGAGACGGGCATCAAAATCACCGTCATCCAGGAGCCATGGGGCAGTTTCTATGACCGGATGTCGGCGGAATGGGCCGCCAAGGGCGACGCCTACGATATGGTCGTGGGCGACAGCCAGTGGCTCGGCCAGGGCGCTGAGCAGGGCCACTACCTGGAACTGACCGACTTCATGGCCGAGAACAACCTGGTCGATACGGTGACCCCCGCCACGCTCAAATACTATGGCGAGTTCCCCGCCAACTCGGGTCGCTACTGGGCTTACCCGACCGAAGGTGACGCGGTGGGTTGGGCCTATCGCAAGGACCGCCTGGAAGACCCCGAAGAAATGGCCGCTTTCGAGGCCGAATACGGCTATCCACTGGCCGTACCGGAGACCTGGGAACAACTGCGTGACATCGCCGAGTTCTTCTATCGCCCCGACGAGAATGTCTACGGGGTGGGCGTGTACACGCAGAAGGACTATGACGGCATGATCATGGGCTACGAGAACGTCATGTTCAGTTGGGGAGTGGACTGGCAGGACGCGGACAACAACGTGATCGGCGTCGTCAACTCCGACAAAGCGGTCGAGGCGCTGGAGTTCTACAAGGAACTGTACAGCTTCGCGCCGCCCGGCACCAACAACGCCTTCTACACCGAGATGAACTCCGTGTTCGTCAACGGCCAGGCGACGATGATCATGAACTACTTCGCCTTTCTGCCGGACCTGCTCAACGCCGAGAAGAACCCCTACGCTGGCGTGACCGGCTTCTTCTCCGGACCAGTTGGCCCCTACGGCGATCGCTATACCGCGCTGGGCGGCCAGGGCATGAGCGTACTGAACTACATCAGCGACGAGCGCAAGCAGGCGTCGCTGGACTTCATCAAGTGGTTCGCGTCGGATGACGTGCAGCAGCAGTGGGCGGATGTCGGCGGCTACACCTGTAACGTCGGTGTGCTGGAATCCGAAGCCTTCCTGAACAATACGCCCTACAACCGTGCGTTCGCCGAGTCGATGACCTTCGTCAAAGACTTCTGGAACATCCCGGTCTACGGCGAGCTGCTTGAGCCGGCGCAGCGTTACATCAACGCCTACGTGGTCGGCGGTGTCGGGACCGCGAAGGAAGCGCTGGATGGCATGGCGCTCGAACAGCATGAAATCCTGGTAGATGCCGGGGTGATCGAAGACT
>JADLHR010000197.1 GCA_020848665.1 Anaerolineae bacterium | reverse complement strand
TGGCCGAACCAGCCCCAGCCGCCGTCGGGATTCTGCTCCTTCACCAGCCGGTCGAGCGCCCCGTCTAACGCGATCTTCAGGTTGGCTTCGAGTTCGGGGTCGTCTACGCCCAGATCGCGCAAAGCGCGCCAGGTCATGACGTTCGGCAGGAAGCGGCTGACGGTCTGCTCGACGCACTGGTGCTCAAAGTTGCGCAGGTAATCGAGCGCGTCGATCGTGGTCGCGGCCAGCGACGGCTCGATCTTGATCGTCAGCTCGCCCCGGTCGGTATCGACGCGCGGCGGCAGGCTGATCGCCTCGGTGCGCGCGCCTTCCCCACGCAGCACGCCGCCCGTCCCGACCGTGTCCGGCGCGGTGTAGCGATAGACCGGGATCGTGCCGTTCGGGCCGGTGGCGAGCGTCGGCTTGACCGCGTCCTGCGCACCGTCCTGCCCAATGGCGTAGAAGGTCAGGTCCACAGCAGGCACGTCGAGCACGGTCACGTCCCACTCGACGCGGGCGCGCTCGCCGGACGGAATGACGACCGTTTGCGTGATGGCGCTCTCGACCGTCACGCCGCTCGCTTCGAGCGTGGCCTCGACCGTCTGCGCGCTGGCGGTGTTGTTGTTGATCACGCTGGCGAGCGTGACGCGATCCCCGACCACGAAGAAGCGCGGTGTGACCGGGCGCGTCAGCAGCGGCAGCGTGCTCATGATGTCCGCCGCCGCGCCGCCGACCTCGGTTGCGACGGTGATGCCGCGCGCATCGACGCGCCAGGTTGTCAGGTTGTCGGGCAGCGTAAGCGTGACCGAGGCGCGCCCGTCCGCGCCGGTCACGACGCGCGGCGCCCACAGCGGCGTCTGCTGGAAGTCCTGCCGGATGCTGACCTCAGCCGGGCCGCCGCCCAGCCCCTCAGCTTCCTCCATCGCGCCATCCGCCATCGCCGCCATCTCCATCGTCGCGGTTGGCATCGGGACCATCCCCGGCTGCACGGCGAGGGTGCGTTCCGCCTGCTGCTTGAGCGCCTCGTCGGCCATCGCATCAAGCAGGGCCTGAAGCGCAACAGTCGTGTAGACGCGGTTGGGCTGGTAGCCGTAGAAGGCGTCTTCGGGTGACACGCTGTTCGGCGGTAACAGCGACAGGATCGCCTGATCGGTCACGCCGAGGCCGACTTCCGCCTCGACTGGCTCGCCGTCCGGGCCGAGCGTCCGCACGTCAAGCGTGACGGTGTCACCGGGCCGGGCCAGCCCCGCCGACGGGGTGACGGTTACTTCGAGCCGCTTATGGACCGGCTCAACCGCCAGATCAATCGTCCCGGTGCGGAAGGCCGGGTTCGGATTCTCGTCGTCCACGCCCTTGACCAGCGTCACGGAAACGCTGACGTTCGGCGCGTGCTGCTCGGTCAGCGGCAGCTCGATCAGCAGCGTCGAGCCTTCGACGTGCCGCACTTCGAGCGATTGGATACCGGCGCGCTCGACCGCGATCAGCGCGTAGCTCGTCCCACTGAACGGGACGGGCGCCAGGATTTGCGCGGTCTCACCGGGTAGGTAGCTGTCCTTGTCCGCCACCAGCTCGATCGTGCTGCTGGGGCGGCCCCACCACACCGGACGGTCGCCCAGCACCCACAGGCGGAGCGTGCTGCTGTTAACGCGCTCGCGATCATCACGCACGACTGCGCGGATGCGATACATCCCGGCCTGCTCCGGCGTAAAGGTGAACTGTGCGGCGCCGTCCTCGCCGGTCGTCACACGCCCCTGCGCGACCTCGATCTCGGTCTGCTTCCAGTCGTACTGGCCGAAGCCCTCGCCAGTTGGGACGCGCTCCCAACGCAGCTCGATCACGCTGAGGTCGATGCGCTGATCGGCGAGCGGCGCGCTGTCGGGTGTGACCGCGATCAGATCGATCGTTAGCGGCTTGCCCGCCTGCCCGAAGTAGCGGTCGGTGCGCTGGCCGACATAAACCTCGGCCGGATGCGCCAGCAGAGTCATGCGCCCCGCGATGTACTGGCCGGACTCGTCCACCACCTCGCCCTCGACTGTGATCGTCATCGGAGCGATGGCCGGAGCGCGGGTCATTGTCGTCTCAGCGACGACGCGCCCGGCGCTGTCGGTCTGGGTCGAGGCGCTGCCCAGCTCCACGCGGTCGTAAAACTCCTGCGTCTCATCCGAGAACGTGTAGCGGCCGGGGCCGGTGTAGCTAAACCAGGCCCGCTCGCCCCAGATGCGCCACGTCAGCGGCGCGCTGCTAACCGGACCGCCGAAGTAGTACGACGCCGTGATCGGCGCGCTGAGCGGGTCGCCCTGGATCAGCGTCGCGGCGTCGGGTGTGACCTCGACCTTGTATTCTGGCACGCGGAACTCCGCCAGCGTGAAGCCAAGCTGCGTTAGGTAGCGATCCTGGTACCGCACCGCAATTGAGCCTTCGCCCAGCGCGGCGTCGTCCGGCAGATCGATCTCGCCGTTGAACGTGCCGAACGGGCTGAGCGGCAGATCGCCCTCGAACAGCAGCCCCGCGCCATAGCCGGACGTGATGGTGACATGCACCGTCTCGCCGCGCGGCAGGCTGTAGGTCATGTCATCCTTCTGGCGCAGCGCGCCGCGATAATACAGCGTTTCGCCGGGGCGGTAGATCGGGCGGTCGGTGTAGAGATACCCCGCCAGGTCTTCCGCCGCGCCGCTGCCCCAGGCCGACCACACGCCGTAGACGCCAATGCCTTCGGCGCTCTCGGACTGGCTCTCGACGACGGCGTAGACGACCGAGTCGGTTGCCGCGCTCAACGTGTCCGCTGTGATACGCAGCAGCCCATCGGCGTCGCTCGCACCGGTCGCCAGCGCGCGCCCATCCTCGGCGTAGAGCGTGATGCCTGCGCCTTCGACCGGCTCCCCGCTAAGCAGGTCCGTGACCCACACGGCGACCTCGTCCGGGGCGCGCTTAAGCGTCAGGTTGGCGCTGATCACGCCGAGCGCCATCCACTGCGGATAGTCGCGGCCCCGCATCTGGGCGCGCAGCAGATACACGCCATTTGGCAGGCGCCCGCCTTTCTCGCTCGCCAGCAGGACCTGGTCCGCGCCGTAGAGCAGCGGGGCGGCGTTAAGCGTTTCCTTCCAGCGCCGCACGCGGAACTCGTCGCGCACCAGCGGGCTGGTGTCGTCCAGATAGTCGCTGA
>JADLHR010000196.1 GCA_020848665.1 Anaerolineae bacterium | reverse complement strand
CTGTCGCTGGAAACGGCTGGCGGCGGCGCGCTGGTAACCGGCCTGACTGACCAGATCAATTCCGCCAGCGCCACGCTGGACTTCCGCATTCCGAATGATAGCCTGTATCGGTTGGTCGTTCAGCCGGGTGAGGAGCTGTTTGCGCCAGGCGAGTTTACGCTGCACCTGGCGCTGCGCTCCGGCACTGCGAGCGTACGCGATGGCGGGCGGCTGGAAGGCGAAGTCTTTGGCACGCTCGGCGCCGGAAATTCGGCAGATACCTGGCTCTTTGCGGCAGCGGCGGGCGAACGCGTCACGATCTCGGCTGCTCCAGCAGATGATGGCGCGCTGCCACTTAGCGTCGAGCTGGCAGATACCGCCGGGACGCCTTTCGCCGTGCGCGAGGCTCTGATCGGCGCTCAGACGCTGGCGCTGGAGGCGATCAGCCTGCCGCGTACCGGTGTCTATCGGTTGATCGTGCGCGCAGCGCGCGGCGAGAGCGGGCCGTATCGGCTGCATTTGGAGCGCGACCTCAGCAGCCTGAGCGACGCGCAGCATGTCTTGCCGTTGAATCGGACCGTCAGCCGCGTCCTGACCGCGAGCAACACGCTCGACGTCTGGACCTTCGCCGCGACGGAAGGTGATGTGATTTCGGCGGAGGTGCGCGTTACGCACGGCGATCCGTCCCCGTTGAGTTTTCAGATTCGCACACAGAATGGGGGGGTGGTCGCAACCGCCAGTGGCGACGCTTCCGGCCGGGCGGTTGCGCCGCAGGTTCTGCTGCCGGTGACCGGGCATTACACGATCGCTGTCGGCAATCTCGATACGGCGTATACCGGCGCGCTGACGTATGAGCTGACCGTGCTGCTCGAAAGCACCCAGGCGCGCTCGATGGGGGCCGTGCTGGGGCCTGATCAAAGCGGTGCGGGTGCGCTGACCAGTGCCGATATTCGCGATGTCTGGCTGTTCGAGGGACGCCAGGGCGACCTCGCGCAGGTGGTTGTCCTCGCCAGAGAGGGCGGCCTGTCCGCGAGCCTGCTCCTGACTGATTGGCACACCGCCAGCGCTGCCGGGCGACCCGACACGCTGGCCTCTGCCGAGCGGAGCGACGCCGGCCTGCTGGCGCTCGACCCGGTCGTGCTGCCCGCCGATGGCGTGTACGCCATCGACTTAAGCGCACCGCCCACCATGCCAGCCGCCTACACCGTGCACCTGGCGTTGGAGCCGGCCGGCGCGCTGCCCGCTGCGCCCCTGCCGCCTGGAGGCAGCGTCGAAGGACGGCTCTCGCCCGCGATTCTGCGCCAGGCCTGGACCTTCGAGGGACGGCAGGGCGATGTTGCCGCGCTGCGCGTGGTACGCGACAGCCGGGGCACGCTTTCCCCGATGCTGACGTTGTATGCGCCAGCCGGCGAAACGCTGGCGTCCGCCCAGGCGGGGCCGGAGGGCGAAGCGCAGATTCAGCCCTATATACTGCCGGAGAACGGCCGCTACACCGTCGCGGTGACGCGGCGACTGGGGCCGCTCGGCGGGACTGAAGGGCGCTACCGCGCCGATCTGACGCTGGAGCCTGCGCCCGCCCCCGCGACGCGCCTGCTGCGTTACGGACAGGTCGGACGGAGCTGGATCAACGCCTCGGCGCCGGTCGAGGAATGGGTTTTCGAGGGCGAGGCAGGCGACGTAATCGAGGCCGAAATGAGCGTGCTTAACGGGACGCTCAACCCGGCGCTGCGGTTATTTGGCCCGGACGGCGCGCGGCTGGCCGACGCGGATTGGACCGCAGGCGAGGGGCTGCGCCTCCGCGCCCGCCTGGAGACGACTGGCATGTTCCGGTTGGAGGCGGCGCGGGCCGCCGGAGTCTACGGGCTGACTCAGGGGAATTACGCGCTGTCGCTCGACCGCACCTACCGCGCCGCGCCGCTGAGCGCTGAGCGTATGGTGGGTTACGGCCAGCGCGTGAGTGGAACAGTCGATGATCAGGCTCCGGTCGAGACATGGGCTTTCATGGGCGGAGCGGGTGACGAAATCCGCGCCGCTGTTCGCTTCCTGGCCGATGACGCGCCGCTTGTGCTGGCGCTGCTTGACCCGGCGGGGACCCCACTCGCCAGCAGCGTGCGCGCCGGGGGGCAGGCGATTATCGAAGGGGAGACGCTGCCGTTTTCCGGCGTCTATCTGCTCGAAGTTCGCCAGACCTCCGATGCGCGCAGGGCCTTCAGCCCTTACGAGCTGGGGCTGGTGCTCGAAGGCAGCGCGCCTGGTGCGGAAGCGCAAGGCGGCGTGCTGGAGCCGGGTGCGCCGGTCCTGGCCCAGTTCAGCGCCCCGGCGCAGGCGCACGCCTGGCTGCTGCGTGCGGAAGCCGGTCAGCGCGCAGTGGTGAGCCTCGCCCGGTTGCAAGGCAGCCTCGCGGTGCAGGTCACTCTGCTTGCGCCAGATGGAACTCTACTGCTCGAATCCGAGCCAGCGCCCGGCGCGACAGCGCTGACCATCGGGCCACTGGTCCCCGCGCAAGATGGCCTGTACGCGATCGTGATCACGGCGCAGGGCGAGGCGCTGGGGCTGCGCTACCGGCTCCAACTCCAGCCGCTCGACGTTTCTCCGGCGTCGCTGGGTGAGTGACAGGCTGTCTGTTTTGGGCGGCGGTGAAGGACACATAAACAATCACACAACAAAAAGCGGACCCGATGAGGCCCGCTGATTGTTTTTCCGGTGTGTGATGCTGATATGCCCTGGAGAGGACTCGAACCTCCACGCCCGAACGGGCACAGGCCCTCAACCTGCCGCGTATGCCAATTCCGCCACCAGGGCTTTGCTGCCCGAAATTATACACGCCAGGAGGGAGATGTCAATGGTCACACGCGGGGTTGGCAGGAGGCGGCGAGCCGCGTACAATCAGGCTCACAACCTTCGATGGGGGTTGGGTGGCAGGGCACACACAGACGAGCAACCACGTCATGCGGATTGTTGTAGACGCTATGGGCAGCGACAATCATCCTGCGCCGGATGTCGCTGGGGCAGTGGAGGCGGCGCGGGAGTTTGGCGACGCGATTGTGCTGGTCGGCGATCGCGAGCGGGTTTTGGCGGAGCTGGCGCGCCATAATACGACCGGGCTGGCGCTGGAAGTGGTCCATGCGCCGCAGAGCGTCACGATGGACGATAAGCCAGGCGTGGTGGGCCGCGCCAAGCCGGAATCGTCCATGCACGTCGGGATGCGCCTGGTTGCGAGTGGTGAGGCGGACGCGTTCGTGACCGCCGGCAACACCGGTGCGGCGCTCGCCATTGCGACGCTGCATACGCTCAAGCGCATTCGTGGCGTGTATCGTCCGGCCCTCTCGACTATCATAGCGCTGGGCGGCCAGTCGATCATTCTGCTGGACATCGGCGCGAACACAGATACGCGCCCGGAGTGGCTTGCGCAGTATGGCGTGATGGGCGGCCTCTACGCCGAGCGGGCGCTCGAAACGCGCCATCCGCGCGTAGCGCTGGTATCTAATGGCGAAGAAGCTGGCAAGGGAACGGAGCTGGTGCGCGAAGCAGCGGAACTCTTGCGGGGCGCTGGTGTTAACTTCATAGGCAACGCCGAGCCGAAAGAAGTGCTCGGCGGCGCGGTGGATGTCGCCGTGATGGACGGCTTCACTGGCAACGTGATGATCAAGACGATGGAAGCCGTCGGCCAGACGATCTTCGGCCTGCTGCGGCGCGAGCTGACGGCGGATACGCGTGCGAAGATCGGTGGGCTGCTGGTCAAACCAGCGCTGCGCCGAGCCTATCGCCAGCTTGACCCTTTCGAAATCGGCGGAGCGCCGCTGCTGGGGGTCAACGGCGTGGTGATCATTGCGCATGGGCGATCCAACACGCTGGCGATTAAGAACGCGATCCGGCAGGCGCGCGCCGCCGTCAACGGTGGCATTGTCGAGGCCATCCGAGATGGGCTGGGCCGCGCGCCGGTGGAAAACGATTAGCCTGGCTTCGAGCGGAGAAGCAAAGGAATAGGGAAGATGGAATTCACGCGCAATGGTTGGAAACGTGTGGTGATTACCGGGATGGGCGCGGTTACGCCCTTGGGTCGCTTCCCCTCCTTCTGGGAGCGGCTGAAGCGTGGTGAGTCGGGTATCCGGCGTATCCAGGCGTTTGATCCGTCCAGTCTCGAGGTGCAGATCGCCGGAGAAGTGCAGGATTTCGATCCGACTGAGTACATCGAGCCGAAAGAGGCCCGCCGCATGGCCCGCGCCTCGCAGTTTGGCGTCACCGCGGCGCTCGATGCGCTGGCCGATGCGGGCATGACGGTCACCGACCTGGAGCCGATCCAGGATCGCGTCGGCGTCGATTTTGGCTCGTCGATGGGCGGGCATGATCTCGCGCAGCAGGCGTCGTTTGGCTATCGCGCGAAGGGCCGCCGGCCGGGGCCGTTCTCGCTGATCCAGTCGCTGCCGAACATCCCGGCGCACTACGTCAGCCGCGTCACTGGCGCGCTGGGGCCGCTGGTCTGCGTCTCGACCGCCTGCGCTACCGGCACGCACAGCATCGGCGATGGACTGGACATGATCCGGCACGGGCGGGCCGACGTGGTTTTCGCGGGCGGGGTGGAGGCGATGATCCTCGATTACGCCATCGCCGGGTTCATCTCAATGACGGCGCTGGCGACCGGCTTCAACGACGCGCCGGAGAAGTCCAGCCGTCCGTTTGACGCCAACCGCAACGGCTTCGTCTTCGGCGAGGGCGCGGGCGTCATGATCCTGGAGACGCTGGAGCGCGCGGTCAAGCGCGGCGCGCGCATTTACGGCGAAGTGGTGGGCATGTCCACGTCGTCGGATTCGTATCACGTTGCCGCGCCGGACCCTGATGGACGCGGGGCGCAGAACGCTATGAAGTGGGCGCTGCGCGACGCCGGGATGAACCCGGAAGATATCGACTATATCAACGCGCACGGCACGAGCACGCCGCTTAACGACGTGATCGAGACCAGCGCGATCAAGAAGGTCTTTGGCGAGCATGCCTACGATATCATGGTCAACTCGACCAAGAGCATGATCGGCCACTTGCTCGGCGGGGCGGGCGCGGTCGAGGGTATCGCCTCGGTCATGAGCCTCTACGAGAAGGTGGTACATCCGACGATTAACTATGAGACACCCGACCCGGAGTGCGATCTCGACTACGTGCCGAACGAGGCGCGCGCGGCGAAGGGCCTCCGCTACGCGCTCTCGAACAGCTTTGGGCTGGG
>JADLHR010000195.1 GCA_020848665.1 Anaerolineae bacterium | reverse complement strand
TTGTCAAATTCCAGCGTCACACGCGCTCTCCATCGGCTCTCTAAACACATCCCAAACCGCTTTTTAACCTTAATTGTGAGTCAGTGTAGCACTAATGTTCGGCGTAGTCAAGCGAGGCAATAGCACAAAAGTCCTGTTTCGCGGCTGTATGTTGGGCTTATCAGGCCCCTGACCCCCATATGTGGAAGATGCGATTCGCTTGGCCTGCCGCGCTGACCGATGACGATGCGCCAACGCCCGACCAGACGGCGCTGCGGTTCCACACCGGGCGTGAAAAACGGGCGAGTGACTGTGCGCCGCTCGCCCGTGTTCTCGGTGATCCGTCCGCCCCGCTTATTCCTGTTCCTGCTCGACGAAGCGCACTTCGTACAGCTTTGGCCACAGCTTGCCCGTAATCAGGAACACGTCGTTTTCGGCGTCGTAGGCGATCCCGTTCAGCACCGCGTCGGAGTCACTTTGCAGCAAGGCGGCGCGTTCCTGCTCGGTCAGCAGGCTGCTGGTGTCGATCACGCCCACGACCACCCCGTTTGTCTTGTCGATCTGCACGATGTAATCGGTCTTCCAGACGTTGGCGTAGAGATAGTCGCCCACGCATTCCAATTCGTTCAGGTTGCCGACTGGCTGGCCCTGGAGCGTGACCGCGCCGCTGAAGAACAGCTCGAAGGTATTGGGATCGCGCAGTTGGATGAACGGCCTGCCATCAGTCATATACAGCCGCTCGCCGTCATAGCACAGGCCCCAGCCTTCGCCCTCGTACTCGAATGTGCCGACCTGCTCGAATGTTTCCACGTCATACACGAACGCCGTATTCTCCTGCCAGGTAAGCTGGATCAGCCGATCATCGACCAGCGCCAGCCCCTCGGCGAAATACGTGTCCGGCACGTCGATCTGCCGCTCGACCTCGCCGGTCGCAGGATCGACCGCGCGCAGGCTGGACGCGCCGCGCCGCCCGGTGCTCTCGTAGAACAGCCCGTCGTGGAGCAGCAGCCCTTGCGTGTAGGCGTCCGGATCGTGGTCGCGGACCGAGATTACCTCCGGGACAAGGACCTGCACCGGCTGCGCCATCGGGTTATCGCTTTGCGCGGCGGCCAGACCGGGCGCCAGCGCGACAGCGATCAGCGCGGCGAGCAGCAAGACCGGAAACTGTGCGGGAAGACGACTCTGACGTTTCATTTGCAAGCTCCTTAAACAGCGCGCTGTGAACGGTTCAGGACTCAGTTGGGCGCGGTGCGTCGTCGCCGAGGGTCAGCACGGCAACGACCTGATCATGCACGTGCCCGTTGCTGGCGACGATCTGATGCCCGCGCCGCGCCTGGAGCGACCGCGCTCCGCGGTAGTCGGACACGCGCCCACCGGCTTCTTCCACGAACAGAATACCCGCCTGCACGTCCCAGGGGTTCGGGCCGCTTTCCCAGTAGGCTTCATAGCGTCCGCAGGCCACATAGGACAGGTCAAGCGCCGCTGATCCAACGCACCGGATCGCCTGCGCCCGCCGCAGAAAATGCGCGAAGTGATCGGCGTTGTTGTTGGGGTTGGTCCAGCGATCGTAGGGGAAGCCGGTGACCAGCATCGCGCTGCCCAGCGACGGCTCCTTGGTGACGCGCAGCCGCCGCCCGTTGAGCGTCGCGCCGCGCCCGCGTATTCCCTTGAATGCCTCGTCGCGCAGCGGGTCATAGACCACGCCCAGCAGCGGGTTGAGGTCGGCGTCGGACAGCGCGATGCTGACCGAGAAGAACGGGATGCGGTGCGCGAAATTCACCGTGCCGTCGAGCGGGTCCACATACCAGTGATACGGTGTGCTGCCGGCGGGCGCGCCGTAGCCGCCGCCTTCTTCCCCGACAAGGTGTGTGCCGGGAAACGCCGCTTGCAGCGCGCCGACGATGAACGCTTCCGTTTCCTTGTCAGCGGCGGTGACAAGATCGAGCGACGTGCTTTTGTGGTTGAATTCCGGAACGCGCTCGTAATGCTGGCACAGGATCGCGCCTGCCTCGCGCGCGATCGCTTCCGCTTTTTCCAGCGCGGCGTCCAGGTCCAGATTGGGGGTTTGCGGTGCGGGCATCAGGATTGCCTATCCTTCTGAAGCGCAGGCTCCGGCGAGACCTGCTTTGGTAACAGGCGCAGGGGCGCATTATACCGCGCGCCACGCGGCCAGGGTCATCGTGAATCGGGCCATCGGGCCGGGCGCGCCGTCAGCGGGTGAAGTGCGCCACGCACTGTATCTGGAACGTCTGCGGGGCCATATCGACCGGCTGCGTCTCGGTCAGGCGATAGCCCTTCTGCGCCAGCCGCTTCGCGTCGCGGGCCAGCGTCGCCGGGTCGGCGCTGACGTAGACCAGCGTGCGCGGCCCCAGCGCCGCCAGCGCGTCGAGCGCGCGCCCATCCATACCGGTCGGCGGCGGATCGACTACCGCCGCGTCGTAGGTTTCTTCCAGCGCAGGCAGCGCCGCCTCGACGCTGCCTTCGATCAGGTCGATATTATCCAGGTCGGCCAGATTCTCGTCGGCATCAGTCACGGCGGGCGGATAGCTCTCGATTGCGGTGACCAGCGCGGCGCGCTCCGCGATGAACGCGGTGAAGGTGCCGACCCCCGCGTACAGGTCGAGCACTGTCTCGCCGCCGGACAGGCTCAGCCGTTCCAGCACGAGGTCAACCAGGCGCTCGGTTTGCGGGATGTTCGGGTGGAAGAACGCGCCCGCCGTCACGCGGAACTGCCGCCCGCGCAGCGTATACTCGACGTGGCTGGCGCCGATCAGGTTGGCTGGCTCGTTGTCGCTCAGCAGGAAGTTGATCGACACCGGCAGATCGACTTCCAGCTCCGGCGCCTCGTCGTCTTTCGTGCTCAGGATGATCATCGGCGCGCCAGCCGAGCCAGTTTGCAGGCGCACCCGCTCAAGCTGCGGGATGTCTTCGAACGCCAGCTCCTCGAACAGCGCGACCAGCTCCGGCCGGATGATGTGGCATTCCTCGATTGGAACCAGCGTCCGCCCGTCAGTGCCGAGATAGCACAGCCGCCCCTCGGCGTCCACCAGGAACGTGGTATTGCTGCGATAGGCCCAGGCGTCCGGGCTGGGAATCGTCGACAGCACGACCGGGTTGCGGAAACCGCCCACGCGCTGCAACTGGTCGATCACCACGTCGCGCTTGAAGCCGGGCTGCGCCTCGTAAGCGATGTGCTGGAAGGCGCATCCGCCGCAGCGCCCCGGTCCGAAATGCGGGCAGATCGGCCGCACGCGCACCGGCGACGGCTCCAGCAGCGTCACGCCCTGCGCGAAGGCGTAGCGCCCGCGATCGTCGGCGATCCGGGCGCGGATGCGCTCGCCGGGGATGGCGTATGGCACGAATATTGGGCGGCCCTGGCTGCGACCGAGCGCGTTGCCGCCATGCACCATGCTTTCCAGCCTGATCTCGATTGTGTCGTCGCGCGTCACGGCGTCTCCTTGCGCGCTCAGCCGGGTCAGTGGGGCAAGTATAGCGTATAATGAGCGGCGAAAAGCGGCGAAGAACAGCCGGGAACAGCGCAAGCGTGCAACGACAGGAAGCCTGACGTGACTCCTCCACCTGAGCCATCATCCGAAATGGGCGCGCGGCTGTCGGACCATCCGCACCCGCAGCCGGGACTGCGCCGCGTCACCGGCTGGCTGATCGCCGCCGGGCTGTTGGGGATCGTGGCTGGCGTGGTGGGCTTGCTGGCGCTGGCGATCGGCTATCGGCTGCCGCTGCTGCCGCTGGCGGCGATCTTCCTGGCGACGCTGGCCGCGCCGTTGCTGCTGCTGAGCGTGCTGCATCCGCAGGTCACCGTCTACGAGCAGGGGCTATGGCTGAAACCGTTGCTCTGGCGCGGAAGCTGGGTGACGTGGAGCGCGCTGGCCGGCCTGCATGATCACACGCTGATCCAGCGGGGCCAGCGCACGCGCTGGGATCGCGCGCGTGACGGGCATCTGATTACGGTTGCGGGCGCGCTGCCGCCGATGTACGCGATTGTCGGGCTGATGGCCGGGCTGGGCGTGCGGCGCGCGTTCGGGGTTGCGACGCACAGCCACCGCGACTACGCCGCGCTGTTGGGCGCAATCCGCCGGAATCTCCCCCGCGCCTGAGCCGGAATTCCGGCCCAGAAAACACAATCGGGTCGCCGGAGCGACCCTGATTGTGCGGGCTGGTCTTCAGCCCCCCCCCTGGCGGCTGGCGCGAGCGCCCGTGCACGCCGCTGAGCACCAGCCTCTGAACCCGCTTGAACTGTCGAACCCCACACGGCCGGCCCGATTGAGCCGGCCTGCTTAATCATCACAGCCAACCGAATCTTACACGGTTTGGCGCGTTATTGGTGTGAATTATTTATGAAATAGGGGCGAGGCGTCAGTCAAACAGCGCGCGGCTGATCTGGTCGCCGAACATCGCGATCGCGAAGAACAGCGCGATCAGCAGGATCAGCAGCGTCCAGAACACGGCGCTGCTGCCCGGCTCTGCTGCCGCGCGCGCCGCGACCGCCTCCTCCGACGCCCAGCCGTGCACAATCGCAAGGTGATCGGCGACGGCGCTTTTCAGATAGCCGGTGAAGCTGTGGGCGATCCGCTGCCACGATGGGCCCCCGGCCAGATACTGGTAGACGGGCGGATCGTCGCCCTCGCCGCTGAGGAAAAAGTCGAAGGCGTCGGCGCTGTGCCCGGCGAAGACAATCGCGTCATCCGGCAGCGGCGCCTGGACGCCACCGGCGCGCAGCATGGCTTCGGCGCTGGTGCGCTGCGTGAGCAGGTGTGGTCCGCAGCGGATCTCGCTGTCGGCGAACAGCTCGCCCATCTCACGGCCCATCGCCCGCAGGAACTCACGATAGGCGCGCGGCAGCGGGCGCCCATGATGGGCTTCCAGCGCGCGTAGCTCGTCCTCAGAGCAGCCCTGGATGGTGGCAGGCGTGGCGATCTTCTGCTCGATCAGAAGCTGGACCAGCGCGTCGAACGGCGCGGCGGCACGGGCCGGATCGGTCATGGCCCGCGCTGCTCGCTGCCGGGCGCGGCAAGTGCGGCGCCTGCTTCCTGCCTGGTGCGGCGGAGGGTCGGGTCTTCGTGGCCGATCAGCTTCTCGTAGGCGATGTGCAGCAAGGCGGCGCTGCGCGTCCAGGCGTGGTTGGCGATCACCCACTCTCGCCCGGCGCGCCCAATCGCCGCCGCGCGCGCCGGGTCGTCGATCAGCGCCAGGATCGCGTCGGCGAACGCCTGCGGCGTGTCACGCAGCAGCATGTGCTCGCCTTCGGTCGCATCCAGCCCCTCGGCCCCGATGGTCGTGCTGATCACCGGGCAGCCGCACGCCAGCGCCTCCATCAGCTTGAAGCGCGTGCCGCTGCCGCTGCGCAGCGGGCAGACGAACATCGCGGCGCGCTGCAAATAAGGCCGCGTGTCGTCCACCAGCCCGGTCAGCGTGACGCCCGACGCGGGGTCGTCGTGCAGCGCGCGCATCTCCGGCGTCGGGTCCTTGCCGATCACAGTGAACTGAAACTCCGGCTGGCGACGGCGCACACGCGGCAGAATCTCCTGCGCGAAGTACAGCACCGCGTCAGCGTTGGGGAAGTACTTGTAATCGCCGAGATAGACCGCCATCAGTGGTTCGCGGGGAATAGCGTTGTCCGGCGTGAAGTACTGCACATCGACGCCGTTAGGCGCGGGCACGGTCAGCACGCCCGGTGTCGCACGGTGAATAACTGCCGTGTCTACGCCGGACATCGTGCCGACAACGGTCGCCTCGGACCACGCGCGCGGCTCCCACAGGCGCATTTTCAGCGCTTCGAGCGCAACGCCGGGGCGGGCGTACCAGGGCTGCGCGACGCGGGCGTGGCGTCCCCAGGCGACATACTCGATCGCCGGCTCCGAGAGCAGCACGGGGACCTCCGGCTGGACCGGCAGGTTCGGCAGCATATAGAACGACTCGACGTGGATCAGGTCAATCTCCCGTTCGGCCAGCAGCCGCGCGATCGTCGCTTCCATCGCGGGGGTGTGGTACAACCGCACCGTCACCGGCTTCAGCGAGGTCAGGCTGAGCAGCGCGGCGCGCAGCGTGCTGGGGCTGGGCGCACGTGGCACGATCACCAGCTCGCACCACGCCTCCAGCGGCGTCAGATCGAACACCATTTCCTCAGGCCGTGCAAAGCATACCAGCGTGATCGTATAATGCGCGCTGAGATGCTGGATCAGGTTGTATGTGCGGCTGCGCCCGCCGCTGGTCGGCGGATAGGGCACATAGGGCGTCAGCATCAGCACATGAGGCTTGGGCATGATCAGGCTTCCTCGTCGAATGTGCCCGACAGTGTAGCAGGTCGGCGGAAGAAGCGTCAAGCCATCGGGGGCTGGCGCTCGGTGGCTGTTCGCGTCGATTATTTGGTAAACTTGCGGGCTGGCGCGTGACGGAGATCGGAGCCACGTCCCGCACAACCAGGAGACGCCGGCTCAGGCCCGAACAGCGGGCAGGCCACGCCGGAGGGAGGCGCAGTCTGCTGTCTCACGACAGCAGAGGGAGGGACCGTATCCAAATGATTCGCCGCGATGAATCTGAGGTCACATGGCTAATCCACCAGGCAGCGCACGCCTATGTCTCCGGGCAGATCGCTCAGCATTGGGTCGGGGATGGCTCGCTGCGAATATTCCCCCGCGAGGAGGTGCTGATCGCCGCCTTCGCCCATGATAACGGCTGGTTCGGGGCGGAAGAGCGCCCGACTATCAACCGCTACGGGCAGCCCGCGACGTTCACCGAGTGGGCGCTGGAGGAGCACCTGACGATCTGGCGCGCAAGTATCGCGCTGGTGTTTGCGCAGAACCGCTACGCCGCGCTGCTTGCCAGTCTGCACTGCTCCGCGCTCTACGATCAGCGTCTGCGCTACGTGGATGATCTTCCGGCGCAGAAAGCCCACATCCACGAATTCCTGGACGAACGCCGCGCCTGGGAAGCGGGCCTGATTGCCGCGCTGAAGCCGCACGCGCGGTATGGGCTGGCGGTCCAGCCGGAGCACCTGGCGCACAACCTGCGCCTGCTCCAGGTGTGGGACTATCTCTCGCTGCTGCTGTGCATGGGGTCGGTGTTCGAGCAAACGCTGGAAGATGTGCCGCTCTCCGAACACAACCGGGCGATCCTGCGGCTGGCGGCCAGCGGGCCGCGCAGTCTCGCGCTCGATCCCTTCCCGCTTGACGCGCCGCTAGCGATCTGGATTGACGCGCGTCAGGTTGTCGGCGCGCCGTTCGCATCGACCGAGATCCTGCGCGCCCGCCTGAACGACACGGCGTACAGGCCGCTGATGTTTGAGGTCGAGCCGCTTGGCGCGGAAGGCGAGCGTCCGGCTCAGAACATGAGATAAGCCCGCAGCAGGTCGCGCAGCTCGCCTATCGAGAAGGGCTTGGTCAGGTAGGCGGCGGCGCGCTCCAGCGGATAACGGGCGCGGGAGGCCGATATTTCGCGCCGGCTGGCCGAGAGCACGATCACCGGGATATGGCGCAGCGCCGGGTCTGCTTGCAGATAGTCGAACACTTCCAGGCCGCTCAGCCCCGGCAGATTGAGATCGAGCAGAACCAGATCGGGCTGCTCCTGGCGGATCAGGTCCAATCCGTGGATGCCATCGTAAGCGGTGTAAAAAGCGCGCGTCCACGCGCGGATCGACATCTCAATCAAGAGCGCCAGATCATAATCGTCTTCGAGGCAGACGACGACCTGCCCTTTTACTCGTGGCGGCTCACTGAGTACAGTCACGTTTACGTCCTTAAGGATTGTGTCCTTGAGGATACCTTCGCCCAGTGTAACGACTGCGCATTAAATTTGAAATAACAAACCGTGAAAAAGGTATAAAAAAGGCTCGCCAGACCTACCACTGATCGCCGAGGGAGACGGACGTATGACGTTCAAGACCTTGAAAGTGCTGATTCTCGATACCGACTACTACGCCCGGCAGGCGATCAACAGCTATCTGGCCTGGGATCGCCGGACGCGCGTGGTGCATCTGGCCGATACGCTGGAGTCGGTGCTCCGGTACGTCGAGCGCACGCCGCAGATCGAGTGGCCGGACGTGGTCCTGCTCGACGCCGACGCCGCTGAAACCCCCGAAGACCTGGCGCGGCTGGTCAAGCGGCTGGAAGACACGATCCCCCACGTGATGACGCTCGTGCTGGACCGTCGGCTAAACCTGGGCACAGTGCGCGCCGTGGCGCAGGCGAACGCGGATGGGTACCTGCTGCGCGACGAGGTACGGATTCACATCGCCTGGGCGATCGTCTGGGCGCAGGATCATGATTTCGTGGTGACAGCCAGCGTGAAGGACGCTCTGCACGACGAGTTCGAGTCGCGGCTGTTCCGCTCGGCGACCGTGCCGGAGCGCCGCCAGTACCCGGAGCTGACCGACCGCATCCGCCAGTCGCTGCAACTGTGCGTTATCGAGGGCATGTCCGCCGAGCTGGCCGCCGACGAGATGGGCCTCAGCCCGCATACCGTTCGCAGCTATATCAAAGAGGGCTACCGCATCCTCGAAGCTTATGACGACACGATCTATCCGCCGGGTATGAGTCCGCAGGAACGCGCTTTCATGCGCTTCACGGCGCTGAGTGACGAGACCGGCGCCGAAGATAAGCCTGCTGGCGAGGACCCGATGGGACAGACGCCATAACGCGCCGCCAGGCGCCTGTCAGCCGCGCTCGTATGCCAGCAGCCGGAAGACTGTTTCCTCTTTGGGGCTGTCATCGCCGCAGCTTCCGTACACCGCGAAACCGGCGGGTTCCTCAGCTACGCGCAGGCGGTGCAGCGTTCCGTCGCCGGTGCCGGCGAATGT
>JADLHR010000194.1 GCA_020848665.1 Anaerolineae bacterium | reverse complement strand
GGCCGCTGGCGGCGGAATGAGCGGGACCATGAGAAACATGACGCGATTTCTCGCCGGGGCAGGGGCGCTGGTCCTGATCGCGCTGCTGGCGGGCTGTGGCTCCGGCGCGGCGCCCGCCGGGCCAACTGCGACGCCGCTGCCCGGCACGGTGCTGGACCCGCCGCGCGCGCTGGCCGATTTTTCGCTGGCCGATCAGACCGGCGCGCCGTTTCACCTCTCTGATCTGCGCGGGCGGGTCGCGCTGGTTTTCTTCGGCTTCACACACTGTCCGGATGTCTGCCCGACGACGCTGGCTGAGTTCAAGCGCGTCAAAGCGCAGTTGGGCAGCCGGGCTTCGGACGTGGCGTTTGTCTTTGTCAGCGTGGACGGCGCGCGCGACACGCCGGAGCGCCTTGCGGAATACATTGGCGCGTTCGATCCGGGGTTCATCGGTCTGACCGGCGACGACGACGCGCTACGGCCGGTCGCACGCGAGTTTGGGGTGTACTACCAGGCGGTCAAGCCGGAAGGCAGCGAGATCGACTATATGGTGGATCACACTGCGTCCAGCTTCGCGCTCGATCGCGAGGGGCGGCTGGCGGTCGTGTTCTCCTACGGTACGCCGTCGGAGGCCATTGTTCGGCGGCTCCGCGATCTGCTCTGAGCCAGCCGGACATCTGAACTGGCGGCTCAGCGACAGCCTGGCGTGGCAAAAACAGCGATTATCTTTGATACGCTCGCCCGGTGGCACAGGCGGCGCGCATTTGATCGGGAATGGCCGGAGGGGTAGGATCGCTGTTCGAAGCGCACCTGCCACGCGAGTTGCGGGCAGCCTCCGAATCGCAGGATGCGAGTATAGCTTGACCAAAATAAATCATTAGAGTACCCTAATTATTGGGGGATCGTGCGCAGTTTCGTGGTGTACCCTGGGGTTATCGGACACTCACTGCGAGCGCGCTCACAGCCGAGCAGAGCCGCCGCCAGCGACGGCCCGCGTTGAGAAGGGCAAGACCGGATGATCATCCAAACAGAACGGCTCACCAAGTATTACGGCAAGTCGCGCGGGATTGTGGAGGTCGATCTCAGCGTGCAGCCGGGCGAGGTGTTCGGCTTTCTGGGACCGAACGGCGCCGGGAAGTCCACTACCATCCGCATACTGATGGATTACATCCGCCCGTCGAGTGGTCGCGCGACCGTCTTCGGCCTGGATGCGCATGACGATACCCTGGCGATCCATGCACGGACCGGCATTCTGCCCGGCGATCTCGCGCTGTATCCCAAGCTGACCGGTGAGGAAAACCTGCGCTATCTGGCGAACCTGCGCGGCGGCGTCGACTGGGCCTTTGTGCACCAGCTCGCCGAGCGCCTGGAAGCCGATTTGTCCAGGCAGGTCAAGGCCTATTCGTCCGGCAATCGCCAGAAGATCGGGCTGATCCAGGCGTTCATGCACAGGCCGGAGCTGCTGATTCTCGACGAGCCAACCAGCGGCCTCGACCCGCTGATCCAGCAGGAGTTTTACGCGCTGGTGCGCGAGGCGATCCACGCCGGGCAGACGGTTTTCCTCTCGTCGCACAACCTGCCGGAAGTCGAGCGGGTGTGCGACCGGGTCGGCATCATCCGCGAGGGCAAGCTCGCGGCGGTCGAGGAAGTCGCCGCGCTGAAAGCGAAGGCGCTGCGCCAGATCGAGATCGTCTTCGACGGCCCGGCGCCGCTGCACGCGTTCGAGAGCGTGCCGGGCATCCGCGATCTGTCGGCGGCCAACAGCCATCTGCGCTGCACCGTGTCGGGCACGCTCGATCCGGTGGTCAAGAAGGCGGCTGAGTTCACTGTCGTTAACATGATCAGCCAGGACCCGAATCTTGAGGACATCTTCCTCGCCTTCTATGGCCGGGAGGGGAACCACCATGCTCAGTAACGTCTATCTGAAAACTCTGCGCGATATGCGCCGGCCCCTGTTCTGGTGGGTGCTTGGCATGTTTCTGTTCACGTTCTACTTCGTCACGATCTACCCCTCCATGCAGGAAAGCAGCGCCGACATCCAGAGCTACGTCGATAATTTGCCGGAGAGCTTCAAGGCAATGTTCGGCGTGGATGTGCTGGACATCAGCACGCTTGAGGGGTTCCTGACGATGGAGCTGCTGAGCATGTTCTACCCCATCATGATCCTGGCTTTCGCCGTATCGTATGGGGCCGGGCTGCTGGGCGGCGAGGAAGAGAGCGGCACGCTTGAAATTCTGCTCGCGACGCCGATCCCGCGCTGGCGGGTTCTGCTGGCGAAATTCAGCGCCCTGATCACGTTCACCCTCGTGGTGTTGCTGGCGACCTGGCTGGGGATAATGGCGGGCATCGCCTACACCGGCCTCAAGGATGTGGACACCGTCAATATCCTGTACGGTGTGCTCAATATGGCGCCGCTGGGGCTGTTCTTCGCCGCCGTCGCCTACTTCCTGACCGGCGTGCGCGGCGGTAAGGGAACCGCGCTCGGCGTGACGCTGGCGCTGGCGGCGGGCACCTACCTGGTGCATACGCTGAGCGACGTGGCGAGCATCCCGGAATGGCTGCAAAAGCTCTCGCCCTGGTACTATTATGACGGCGTTCACGTTCTGCGCGATGGCGTCGATCTGTTCAACGTCGCGCTGCTGCTGGGGCTGGCGGCGCTGCTGGTGGGCGGCGCGATGTGGTTCTTCGGGCGGCGCGACGCTGGCGTGTAGGCGCCTGTCACGCTTTTAGCTGGAATAGCGTAGAATCAGAGCGGGGCGGGCTGGACGCAGCCACCCCGCTGTTTTGCGCGTGCCGAAAGGAATTGAGATCGTCGTGTTTGCTCGCCGCTCTACTCACCGTCCCCCGGCTGAGATTCCGCCCGGCCCTGTCCAGTGGCGGCGGATGTTCGGCTACCTCGCCCCCTACAAGTGGCGGCTGGTGCTGGCGCTGGTCGCGCTGACGCTCGCCGCCGGGCTGACGCTTGTCTTTCCGGCTGTGATCCGCAGCGTGGTCGATTCGGTGCTGGTCAACGGCGACGAGCGGCTGCTTAACCAGATCACGCTGGGGCTGCTGGCGGTGTTCCTGGTGCGCTCGCTGGTGTCGCTGGTTGAGGCCTACAACCTGAACTACGTCGGCGAGCGGATTGTGATGGACCTGCGCCAGGAGCTTTACGCGCACATCCAATCGCTGTCGCTGGCGTTCTTTACCGAGCGGCGCGTCGGTGAGCTGGTCAGCCGCATGTCCAGCGACGTGACCGTGATGCGCGCCGCGCTGACCAACAACCTGAACACGCTGCTGCACCAGAGCCTGAGCCTGCTCGGCGCGATTGTGATTATGGTCGTGCTCAACTGGCGGCTGACGCTGTTCATTCTGCTGATGATCCCGATCGTGGTCGTGCTGGGCTTTATCTTCGGGCGGACTCTGCGCCGGATCAGCACCCAGGTGCAGGACGAGCTGGCCGCCGCGACTGTCGTGGCGGAAGAAGCGATCCAGAACGTCCGCGAGGTCAAGTCGTTCGCGCGCGAGGACTACGAGGTTCGCCGCTACGACGGCGCGATCGAGCGGACCTTCCGCGCCGCGCTGCGGATGCTGCGCGTGCGGGTGATCTTTACCCCGCTGACGGCTTTTATGGGCTTTGGATCGCTGTCGCTGATCCTGTGGTATGGCGGGCGCGAGGTGCTGGCCGGGCGGCTGACCGGCGGCGAGCTGATCGCCTTCCTGATCTACGGGATGACGGTCGCGGGGAGCTTCGCGGCGCTGGTCGGGCTGTACACCTCGTTTCAGGAGGCAATGGGCGCCACCAAGCGCGTCTTCGAGCTGCTCGATACGCCGCCCGACGTGCGAGACGCGCCGGACGCGATCACCCTGGCGCGGGCCGAGGGACGGATCACGTTCGACGATGTCAGCTTCTCGTATGGCGACGAGCTGGACGTGCTGCGTCGTGTCTCGCTGGAGATCGCGCCGGGCGAGATTGTGGCGCTGGTTGGGCCGAGCGGGGCGGGGAAATCGACCCTGTTCAACCTGATCCCGCGCTTCTATGACGTGACCAGTGGGCGTGTCTGCGTGGATGGGCTTGACGTGCGCGCCATTACCCAGGCCAGCCTGCGCGCCCAGATTGGGATCGTGCCGCAGGAAACGCTCCTGTTCGGCGGCTCGATCCGAGACAACATCCTGTACGGGCGGCTCGACGCCAGCGAGGACGATCTGGTCGCCGCTGCGCGCGCCGCCAACGCCCACGACTTTATCGAGGCGCTGCCGCGCGGCTATGAGACGCTTGTTGGCGAGCGCGGCGTCCGGCTCAGCGGCGGCCAGCGCCAGCGGGTCGCCATCGCGCGGGCGGTGCTCAAGGACCCGCGCATCCTGCTGCTGGACGAGGCGACCTCGAGCCTGGATAACGAGAGCGAGCAGTTGGTGCAGGACGCGCTGGGCCGCCTGATGCAGGGCCGCACAACCGTGATTATCGCGCATCGGCTCAGCACGGTACGGATCGCGCACCGCATCGCCGTGCTGGATGGCGGGCGGCTGGTCGAGCTGGGCACGCACGAGAAGCTGATGGCGGTAGGCGGGCTGTACGCGCGCCTGTACGAGATGCAGTTCCGCGAAGCAAGCCTGCTGGCGGCGGATACCGCGATCTGATCACGCCGGATAATGAACGCGGCGCGACACCTTTGCGCGCGGGCTGCGTACATAGTCTGTAGTTCAGGATGATAGAGGAGGGACCGTGCCATGACGCGCACGACCACGCTGGTGTACAGTCTGATTGCGACGGCGATGATCTGGGCAACCATCATCATGGTGCGTCTGGTCGGCGGCTCAGAGGCCGGTATTCTTGATTTCGCGCTGTTCGCCGGGCTGGGGTCAACGGTGGCGATCTGGCTGGTGTGGGTCTTCGTCAGCATTGATGAGGCGTCCAAGTCCGATGCGAAGCAGGCGAAGGCGAAGCGCGCCGCTGCCGAGGGCGACGCCCGGCTCTCGCTGCTGCTGCAACTGATGGACGAGGACGAGCGGAGCCGCCTCAAAGAGCGCCTGCGTGAGGACCTCGGCGCGGATGGCGAAGCGGTCGCGCTGGACGACCTGCTTGGTGACGCTAAACGTTTGAGGCGGAAAAGCGGCTAGCTTCTCCGTGAAGCGGATTTTGCTGAAACAGAGCGCGGGGCGGCGCTCCTGGTGAGGAGGCCGCCCCGCGTGATTGTTTCGCCGGTCTGCCGCAGCGCGCTGCGAGCTATGGCAGATTGATCGTGCAGCGGCCCGCGCCGGTCTGGCAGGTCGCGATCACCTTCCCGTTATAAAGCGCGTCGAACGTCCCTGCCGTCCAGAAAATTAGCTCGCTGTCGCTGAGCCAGCCCTGGCGTGCGTCGCCACATTCGGGCGGGGCGGGCTGGTCCGGCAGGTTGAAGCCCCAGATCATCAGACAGCCGATAGGTTTGAAAGCGTCCAGCGGCGAGGCCAGGAAGGGCGTCTGCCAAACGCTGGTCGGAACGGCCCGCTCGGCGCCCTGAAAGCTCAACGGGCGCAGGTCGAGTTCTACGCCGGAGGTGTTCTGAAGAGTGAAGACCGGCACGCTGGCGTCGTAGATCAGCAGCAGATCGTTCTCGCCCGGTGCGCCGCTGATCTCAGGGCCGAGCGCCGCTGGATTGGGCTGCCACTGCGGAGCGCGCTCCTGCGCGGCGGAGTTCGCCACCGGGACCAGGCTCGCGCCGCTTGGACGGAGCAGGTACACGTCGAAGGTCCCGGCCCGGTCCGAGCCGAACGCCAGCCACGTCGCGTCCGGTGACCACGCGACCGACTCGACCTGGCGCGCGTCCGCCGTGTAGACCAGCGGATCGGTGCCATCCGCGCGGACGCTGCCCAGTTCGCGGGTGGTCGTCGTTCCGCTGGCCGACTCCGTCACATAGGCCAGGCGCGAGGCGTCTGGCGCCCAGGCGAACGCGATCACGTCACCCTGAACGTGCGTCAGGAGGAAAGGCAGCGCGGCGTTCTCAAACGCGAGCGAGCGGTACAGCGCGCGGATCCCGCCCTGCTCAGCGAGATAGGCGATCTCGCCGCCGCGCGGTGACCACGCGGGCTGCGACTCTGCGCCGGGGCCGGTCCGCAGGCTGAGCGGGTTGGCGCCGTTCGACGCCATGATGAAGATGTCGGTTTCCGCTGCGCGGTCCGGTCCGGGCGCGTCGCGGTCAGAGACGAATGCGATCTGCGCGCCATCCGGTGACCAGGCCGGGCCGGTATCCGCCGCCGGGTTCTGTGTCAGGTTCGCCAGCCCGCTGCCGTCCATGTTGATCGCGTAAATTTCGGCGTTGCCATCGCGATCCGAGGTAAAGGCGAGGCGCGTGCTGTCCGGCGCCCAGGTTGGCTGGCTGTTAGTGGCCTCGGCAGTCTGCGTCAGTTGGCGCAGGTTCTGGCCGTCGGCGTCGATCAGGTACAACTGCTGCGCGTCATAGTAGGCGAGGCGCGCGCCGTCCGGCGACCACGCGAAGCCGCGCACGTCGATCCCCGCTGGGCTGACGCGCACCGGGTTCGAGCCATCGGCGGTGGCGATGACCAGCTCGGTTGCTGGCGCGGGCTGCCCTGACGTAGCGGCGGGCTGGCGCAGATAGGCGATCCGGCCGCTGCCGGCGGCAGGCGCAACGCCGGGCGCGAGCGGTCCGGCGGCGAACGGCCACGGCTCCAGCCAGTAGACGCCCGCGTTCCCCTCGGCGGTGTAGCCGGTTTGCCCGCTCCAACGCCGGACCTGCCACCAGTTCAGGTTCTCAGCGCAGGTTGGCCCGCCGATGACGGTCACGATCTCGCCGTCGGCCAGCACGCCGAGCGCGGTTGCCCCGGCGCTGAAGCTGGCGCGCAGGTTGTTTCCAATCCCGTTGCCGGGCACGACACGGGCGGTCTGCCCGGCGATCAGGCGCGGCGCGGGCGCGTCCCCGCAGGAAGACTGCGCATGGGCTGGTGCGCCCGGCGGCAGCGCGAGCAAGAGCGCCACCGCCAGCGCGACCAGGGCCAGCGCAGCGCTTTTTCGGAAGATGCGACTTGTCATGGGTGAATTGCTCCTTGCAAGAACAGCGCGATCGGACTCTGAAATGCGATCAAAGCTCAGGATAGAATATCGCATCACGATAGCGTTGCTCCACGCCTGCTGTCCCCCACGCCCACGACTGCCTGACGTGCGCCTGCAACCCGGGCTGTTGTGCTGCGTACTATGATTGTACTGGAATCACGGTGTAGATAACGCCGCTTCTACGCGGCGTGCGGCAGCGTTCCCGCGAGAGCGCCCCGGCAAGACCGGCGCCCTGGACGCACTGTGTATCGCCGCACCGATCCGGCGTTGAGATGACACATAAAGGAGGCGGCATGACGGCCATTGAAGTCAGTAATCTGCGTAAGGTCTACGGCGGCGTGGCTGCCGTCGATGGGATCAGCTTCAGCGTGACCGAGGGCGAAGTCTTCGGCTTGCTCGGCCCGAACGGCGCGGGGAAGACCACCACGATCGAATGTATTGAGGGGCTGCGCGAGCCGGACGGCGGAGAAATCCGCGTTCTGGGGCAGCTTCGACGCGGCGAGGCCAACGGCATCAAGGAGCGCATCGGCATCCAGCTTCAGACGACCGGGCTGTATCCGCAGTTGACTGTGGAAGAGCTGCTCAAACTGTTCTGCACCTTCTTTACCCGGTCGCTTCCGGTCGATGATCTTATCCGGCTGGTCAGCCTGGAAGACAAGCGCAAAACCCACAGCAAAGACCTTTCCGGCGGGCAGCGGCAGCGGCTTTCGCTGGCGCTGGCGCTGGTGAACGATCCGGAGCTAATCTTCCTCGACGAGCCGACGACCGGGCTTGACCCCCAGTCGCGGCGGCAGATCTGGACGATTGTCAGGGACTTGCAGCGCAAGGGGAAGACGCTCGTGCTGACGACGCATTACATGGAAGAGGCGCAGACACTTTGCGACCGGGTCGCCGTGATGGACGGCGGCAAAATCATCGCGCTCGACACGCCGAACCAGTTGATCGAGCAGAGCTTTGAAACGGCAGCTATCGAATTCGAGGATCGCAACGGCGCGGCGCTTGAACTGCTTCACGCGCTGCCGGGCGTCAAAGAGGCTAAGCGCGATGGCGGGCTGGTGACGCTCTACTCGTTCGATACGCCGCACACCATCGAAGGCATGATCGCGGCAGCGCACGAGGGGCGGCTTGCGTTCGATGACCTGCGTGTACGCAGCGCGACGCTTGAGGACGTGTTTCTGAAGCTGACCGGCCGCCGGATTCGGGACTAAGGAGACGGACGCATGAGAGCCTTCATCCCCCTGTACATGGCGAACGTGCGCGAGTTCGTGCGCGACCGCTCAGCGTTGTTTTGGACAGCCGCCTTCCCGGTGATGTTTATCCTGATCTTTGGGACGATCTTCTCCGGTGGGAACGACATCAGCTTCTCGATTGGGCTGGTCAACGAGGATGGCGTTGCGAGCGAGCGCCTGGTCGAAAGCCTCAAGGAGATTGACGTATTCGAAATAACGACCGAAAGCCGCAAGGACGAGCTGGCCGCGCTCGAAGACGGCGACCGTTCGGCGGTGATTGTGATTCCACAGGGGACTGGCGCGGCGCTGGGGAACGCGCTCGCCGCGCTCGGCGACGGCAGCGGTTCGCCCGGCAGCGCACAGCTTGAGGTCTACTACGATCCTGCCGATCAGAACACGTCGCAGATCGTGCTCAATATCATTGACAAGGTCGTCGCCGGGATGAACGAGGGGATCACGGGCGTTGCGCCGGTGCTGACCGTCGAAACGCGCGAGGTCACGTCCACCGATCTGCGCAGCATCGATTATCTGCTGCCCGGCATCCTGGCGATGAGCCTGATGCAGCTTGGGCTGTTCGGGACGGCGGCGCCGCTGGTCAGCCTGCGCGAAAAGGGCGTCCTGCGCCGCATGGGCGCGACCCCGCTCAGCCGCACGACGCTGCTGGTGTCGCAGGTCGCGTTCCGCATGACGCTGGCTTTCCTGCAAACGGCGATCCTGATCGGAGTGGGAATGGCAGCCTTCGACGTGCAGATCGAGCTGGCGAACCTGCCCGCGATTGTCGGGACCGTGCTGTTTGGCGCAGGCATGTTCATTACGCTCGGCTATTTCCTCTCCACGCTGGCGAACACCGAAGAAGCCCTGCAAGGCATCGTCGCACTGCCGAACTTCCTATTCATGTTCCTGTCGGGGATTTTCTGGCCGGTGGACTTCATGCCCAACTGGATTCGCCCGCTGGTGGACGTGATCCCGCTGACCTACCTGGGCGATCTGCTGCGCAAGGTGATGATCGGGGCCGGATCGTATTTCAGCGCGGAGCGCAGCCTGCTGGTGCTGGGTATCTGGCTGGCGGTCTGCACCGTGCTGGCGCTGCGGTTCTTCAAGTGGGAGCCGCAGGG
>JADLHR010000193.1 GCA_020848665.1 Anaerolineae bacterium | reverse complement strand
CTGTACGGCACGCCGACCAGCCTGCCCTGGGGGCTGAAGCTTACCAACCCGCCGCCGGAATATGGGCCGGAGGTGCGCTTCCATCCGATCTTTCTCTACGAATCGCTGTGGAACCTGCTCGTCTTCGGCGCGCTGCTCGTCGTGTGGTTGCGCTTCCGCGACCGGATGAAGAAGGGCGACTTCGTGCTGCTCTATCTGGTGCTCTATTCCCTGGCGCGCTTTCTGCTAGAATACCTGCGGATCGACGTGACCCTTGTCGGGGGCGTGAACGTGTCCCAGGTCACCAGCGCCGTTGCCGGGCTGGGCGCGCTCGCGCTGCTGATCGCGCGGCACCGGAACGAGCTTCTGGGTCGCACGCGGCGCGCTCAGGCTTCAGAAGGATCGCGGCGATCAGATGCCGGTTAAGCCGCTTCTGGACCTCGCGCCGGTATGAGCGGAGCAGCATGACCAGAGCCACATGATCGAAACATACGAACTGACGAAGCGCTTCGGGTCGTTTCTGGCCGTCGATCAGATTACCCTCACGGTCGAGCCAGGGACGATCTTCGCCATCCTGGGGCCAAACGGCGCCGGGAAGACCACGACCGTCCGCATGCTCACCTCGATCCTTGCGCCAACGTCCGGCTGGGCGCGCGTCGCAGGCTTCGACGTGGTTCGCAACCCGACCGAAGTCCGCGCCCGCGTCGGCGTGCTGACCGAGCAGCACGGCCTATACCAGCGCATGAGAGCAATCGAATATCTCGATTTCTTCGCGCAGCTTTACCATCTGCCCGCCGATCTGCGCCACCGTCGCCCGTTGGAATTGATGCAGCACTTCGGCCTGGCGGACGCGCTGGACAAGCGGCTCGGCGAGTACTCAAAAGGGATGCAGCAAAAGCTCGCGCTGGCGCGCGCCCTGCTCCACGACCCGGCGGTGCTGCTGCTCGACGAGCCAACCTCGGCGATGGACCCGCAGAGCGCGCGGTTGGTTCGCGAGGCGATCCGCGACCTGCAGCGCGCTGAGCGCACAATCGCGATCACGACCCACAACCTGGTCGAAGCGCAAATGCTGGCCGACCGGATCGCGGTGATCCGGCGCGGGCGGATCATCGCTCATGGAACATTCGACGCGCTGGCCCAGCGTTTTATCGGCCCGCCGCTGATGGAGCTGCGCGCCGCCCACCCGCTGAACGGCCTGGCGGACAATCTCGGCGGCGCGGTGACGGTCGTGGACCAGGGTGAATGCTGGCTGCGCTACCACACCGCGAACCCGGCTGCCGATAATCCGGCGCTCATTCGCCGTCTGACCGGGCTAGGCATCGAGATCGTGACCCTCAGCGAAATTTCACGCACACTCGAAGACGTTTACCTGCAAATCGTACGGGAAGACGAGGGGCTGGAGCGCGATGACAAGTCTGAGCCGTAACGCGAGCGGACGGCCCGCTCTGGCAAGCGCCGGCCGGATGCTGTCCAATGCGCTGATCGTGACGCGCCGCGAAGTGCGCGACAGCTTCCGCGATTGGCGAATCATGGGGCCGATCTTCCTGCTGACGCTGGTCTTTCCGCTGCTCGCCAACGGTATGACCAACCTGTTTATCGGCTTCTTCGAGGCCAACGGCGCGGAGCCGCTGCTGCCCGCCCTGCTGCCGCTGCTGCCGATGATCGTCGGCTTCTTCCCGGTCTCGATCTCGCTAGTGATTGCCCTGGAGACGTTCGTCGGCGAGAAGGAGCGCCTCAGCCTGGAGCCGCTGCTGGCAACGCCGCTGACCAACACCGAGCTGTATCTCGGCAAGTCGTTCGCCGCCATGCTCCCGCCGCTGCTCGCAAGCTACATCGGCATCGCGATCTACATGGGCGGGCTGGTGTTCGGCGGGACGCAGTGGCGCCCGGCGCCCACGCTGGTGATCCAGATTCTGCTGCTGACAAGCGTCCAGGCGCTGGTTATGGTAACGGGGGCGGTCGTCATCTCCAGCCAGACCACCTCGACCCGCGCTGCAAATCTGCTGGCGAGCTTCATCATCATCCCGATGTCAATGCTCGTCATTCTCGAAAGCGTGATCATGATCCAGCCGCACCGCCGCTTCGTGTTGTGGTTTTTGGCGGTGGGCCTCCTGGTGACAGTCGCGCTGTTGGTGCGGATGGGCGCGCGCATCTTCAACCGGGAAGAGCTGCTGGGCCGCGCACTCGACCAGCTTAACCTGCGGTGGATCGGGCGCACCTTTGCCGATCAGTATCGCGGCGAACCGGGCAAGAGGTCGCTGGTGCGCTGGTATCGTATGAGCATCGCACCGGCGGTGCGGGCGCTCGGCGCGCCAGCGGCGGTGACTGGCATTTGCCTGGTAGCAGCGTTCGCGAGCGGCTGGCTGGCGGCTGGCTCGTGGCCGCTGCCGCTAGACCAGTTCGAGGCCAACGACGCGCACCTGCTGGAAAATCTGCAATCGTGGTTCGAGCTGGGGCGCAATAATCCCAACCTGGTGCTGGCTGCCGTGTCGCAGAACCTGCGTGTGCTGGCGCTGGCGACGCTGCTGGCAGTTTTTTCGTTCGGAACGCTGGCCCTGATTCTGGTCATGATCCCGTTCGCCATCACGGGATTCATCCTGGCGCAGGTCGCCGCCGCCGGGCTGAGTCCGGTTCCCTTCTTCGCCGGAATTCTGCCGCACGGCGTGGTGGAAATCCCCGCAATCGTACTGGCGGGCGCTGCTGCGCTGCGCCTGGGAAGCATCATCACTCGCCCGCCTGACGGCATGACCGCCGGCGAGGCGTGGATCCGGGCGCTGGCCGATACCGTGAAGATCGGCGTCGGAGTCGTTTTGCCGCTGATCGTGGTTGCAGGTATCCTTGAAGTGACCCTCACGCCGCGCATTGTCGAGTTCGTCCTGGCACGCTAACCGGCGGCCCGGCCGCCTGACGGGGATACAAGCATATGGCGCGTCTCACGGTCCTCGGGTCGGCAGCCGCCGTCTCGGATGCCCTACACGACAACACCCATCTTCTGCTTCAGGGTGACAGCGGGTCCACCATCCTGATCGATTGCGGGTCCAATCCGCTGCCTAAGCTGGCACAGATGGGTGTTGGCGCCAGTGACCTGACTGCGCTGATCCTCACCCATTTTCACCCCGATCACGTGTCGGGCCTGATGATCATGTTGATGCAGCTCTGGTTGCGAGAGCGGCAGAGTCCGCTGCCGATTTACGGCCTGCATCACTGCTTGCAGCGCGCGGAGGCGATGATGCGCGCCGCGATGTGGGAAACCTGGCCGAACTTCTTCGAGGTCCGGTTTTTCCCGCTGCCGGAGCGTGACGCAGCGCCGCTGCTGGAAAACGATGACTTCCTGATCACCGCATGGCCGACCGCGCACTACATCCCGACCATCGGCCTGCGTGTGATGATCAAGCCGGAAGGCCGGGTGCTGAGCTACTCCGCCGACAGCGCCCCGACCCCATCGCTGGTCCGCCTGGCGCAAGGCGCCGCGCTGCTAGTCCACGAGGCGACCGGCGAAACCCCCGGCCATTCCAGCGCGGCGCAGGCTGGGCAAACCGCCGCCGCTGCTGGGGTAGACCGGCTCGTGCTGATTCACTACGACATTCGCCGCTCACCCGACGGCCTCGTCGCCGAAGCGCAAACCACCTACACGGGGCCGATCGAGGTCGCTCAGGATGGCGCAGTGTATGAGGTCTAGAGTCAGGCTGCTCTTGCCCACGCGAGCGAGCCGCGCGCTGCTTGAACTTCTATTAGTCCTCTTATTGGGTCGCCAGGGCAGGTGTGATATGATCCGTGTGAAAGGTAAGCGGCGCCCCAAGGCGGCGCTTACTGAATGCAGTGACTTTTCTCGGAGCAGCAGCGTGCATGCCTGAAAGAGACACTCCCTCCAAGCAGCCCGTGCGGTCGCGTTCTGGCCTGGACCTGGACGATCCGGCGCTGAGAACCGCCGGGCACTGGGTTGCCGTGCGCCATGTGACGGCGTGGCGCCCGCCTACCGACGTTTACCAGATCGATGACCAGTTGGTTGTAGAGGTCGAGATCGCCGGGATGCGCGAGGGCGATTT
>JADLHR010000192.1 GCA_020848665.1 Anaerolineae bacterium | reverse complement strand
TCGGCGACATCCGCCAGCACGTATTCGAGGTTGCGCGCCGTGCAGTCGAAAATCGTGCCTGACGGCTGCTTCTGTGTCAGATACTCGTCCAGCACGTCGAGCCACGCCGGATCGAGCGCGATCTTGCGCTCCTTATACACATCACTGCGGCGCTTGTGCTTCACGACGAGCACCGGCGCATGTGGATCGCGGCGGTCGATGTGCTCCGGCGTCAGCGCCATGCACTCGCCCTTCTTGATTCCGGTGTCGAGCAGCAGGCGCAGCAGCATGTCCGGGCGCGCGTCTGGCTCCTCGGCTGCACGCAGAGCGTGTGTTTGCGCCAGCAGCCGCACGATTTCGGACTCGGTCAGCACCGGCTGGAGCGGCGCCGCGCCAGAGCGTTGGAGCAGGGCGATCGCGGGGTTATCGGGCAGCACCTTCTCGCTGCGCAGGAAGGCGAAGAAAACCTTGAGCGTTGTTACGCGCCGCGCATAAGACTTGCGGCTGCACGGCACGCCGCGCCCGAACTCGATCCACTCCATAAACTTCTCTAGCCGAGGCGTGGTGAAGTCGTTGAGCACCATCTCGCCACCAAAGAACTCGACTGTCAGCCGCAGATCGGACGAGAACGCGTCGATCGTGTGCTGGCTCCGCCCCTTGTGGCGCAAATGTTCCTGAAACGGGCCGATCGCGTCCGCGAGCGTGCTGCGCCGCGTCAGCGCGTGCTCGATGTCCGATGAAAAAAGCGGTAACTGCCTGCCCGGCATCGCCATACTGATTTCCCGCCCGCGTCTCAGTTGGTATCGTTTGATTTTTTCTTCTAGAATCCGCATACTAATACTATACCTACTGTAACAATTGAAACAACTCTTTTTACGCCCGACTTATGACGAAAGGAGCACGCGCGGCAGCGCATCGGAGTATGGTTACCTATCAGGACAAACCCTGGCTCCAGCACTATGATCCGCAGGTTCCGCATTCGCTTGCGCCGTATCCTGACTATCCGCTGCACCAATATCTCGTCGAAGCGGCGCAGCGTCACGGCGACGCCACCGCCACAATCACCTCGGCGCGGCTGCCGCTGGTCGGGCGCGTCAAGACGGCGCTCGACTATCGGACGCTCAACAGCGTTTCCGACGCGCTGGCGGCGGCGTTGGTCGATCGGGGGCTGCGCAAAGGTGACCGTGTCGCGATCGTCATGCCCAACTGCGCCCAGTTCGTGATCGCGTTCTTTGCCATCCTGAAGGCGGGCGGAGTAGTCGTCGCAACCAACCCGACGTACCCGCCCAAGCGCCTGCAAGAGCAACTGATCGACTCCGGCGCGCGGGCGGCGATCGTGCTCAGCCTGTTCTATAACGCTCTGAAAGAAGCGCAGCCCGGCACCCCGGTCGAGCACGTGATTGTTACCAATATCAAAGAATATTTGCCCGGCTCGGCGCGATTTCTGTTCGGCATCGCCAAGGAGAAGAAGCAGGGCCACCGCGTCGAACTGCAAAGCGGCGATTACTGGCTGCAAGATATCCTGGCGCGCTACGTCGGCAAGCGAGCAGACGTACCGGTTTCTGGTGACGATCTCGCCATCTTCCAGTACACGGGCGGGACGACCGGCATCCCAAAGGCGGCGATGGCTACCCACGCAGCGTTGGTGGCGAACACGCTCCAGTGTAAGTCCTGGCTGGCGCGCCCCGATCAACAAGAGAGCTTCCTGGCGGCGATCCCGCTCTTTCACGTCTTCGGCATGGTCGCGGTCATGAGTTTTGCCGTCGCCACGCACGCCACGATGGTGCTGGTTTCCAACGCGCGCGATATTGATGACGTGGTCGACACCATCGACAGCTTCCACCCAACGCTGTTCATGGGCGTCCCGGCGCTGTTTAACGCGATCAATAACCACGCGCAGGTTCAGGCCGGCAAGAGCGACCTGTCCTCGATCTACGCCTGCATCAGCGGCTCGGCGCCGCTTCCACCGGCGACCAAGCGCCGCTTCGAGGAGTTATCAGGGGGGATGCTGCTCGAAGGCTTCGGCATGAGCGAGGCGCCAACCGCTTCCCATGTCAATCCGGTGCGTGGCGAGAACCGGACCGGCTCAATCGGGCTGCCGCTGCCGGATATGGAGATGCGGATCGTTGATCTGGACGACGGAACCACCGACGTGCCGGTGGGCGAGGTGGGCGAGCTGCTGATGCGCGGGCCGCAACTGATGCGCGGCTATCATGGGATGCCGACCGAAACCGCCAACGCGCTGCGCGAGGGACCGGACGGCCGGAAGTGGCTCTACACCGGCGATATCGCGCGAATGGACGAGGACGGCTACTTCTACATCGTCGATCGCAAGAAGGATATGGCGCTGATTGGCGGCCTGAACGTTTACCCGCGCAACATTGAGGACGTGCTGATGGAACACCCCGCCGTACAGGAAGTCGGCGTGGCTGCCATCCCACACCCGGACCCCGCGAAGGCCGGGCAGGAGGCGCTTAAGGCCTGGGTGGTGGTCAAGCCGGGCGAAACGCTCACCGTCGAGCAGCTTCAGGACTTCGCCGGAAAGAAGCTGGCGCGCTATGAAATCCCCTCGCGGATCGAGTTCGTAAGCGAGCTGCCACGCACGACTGTCGGCAAGATTCTGCGGCGCGAGCTGGCGCGCATGGAGATGGAAGCGCGCGAGCGCGACGAGCAGTAAACCCAGCGCCTGAACGCAAAAAAGAGCCTCGCTGTTTGCGCGAGGCTCATTGTATTCCTGTCGGGCGCTTATGCCGTTAGGCAGGCGAAGGCGCTGTGCCGAGCGGGGCAGGTGGCATATCGCTGTCCTGCTGCCTGCCGTCGCCCTTCGCGCTGGCCTCGGCGCGCGCGGCGGGTTCGCTCGGCGGCTCGCTGGCCGGACCGGACGGGCGATCGCCCATCAGCTCAAGAAATTCTTCGCGGCCCAGCGTCTCAACCTCGATCAGGCGTTCGGCCACTGCATCGAGCTTGTCGCGATTCTCACGCAGCACGTCGAGCGCGCGCGTATACGCCGTCGAGACAATCTCGTGCACTTCCTCGTCGATAACCTCAGCGACGCTCTCGCTGTAGTCACGCTGCTCGCCAATTTCGCGCCCCAGGAAGATCAACTCCTCCTTCTGACCGAAGACGCGCGGCCCCAGCTTGGGACTCATACCCCAGCGGGTCACCATCGTGCGGGCGAGACGCGTCACGTTTTCGAGGTCACTGGACGCGCCGTTGGTTACATCGCCAAAAACGATTTCCTCGGCGGCACGCCCGCCCAGCGCGCCCGCGATCTGGTCAAAGTAGCGCTTGGTCGTGCCGAGCGCGCCGTCATTTTCCGGCATGACCCACGTCACACCGCCCGCCATGCCGCGCGCCACAATCGTCACTTTGCGGACCGGGTCGGTGTGCGGCAGCTTGTGGAAGACAATCGCGTGCCCGGCCTCGTGGAAAGCGATCAGCCGCTTTTCTTCCTCGGAGATCAGGCGGCTGCGACGCTCCGGCCCCAAGACCACGCGCTCCAACGCTTCCTCGAAGTCACGCATACTGATGCTTTTCTTGTTCTTGCGAGCCGCGACGATCGCCGCCTCGTTGACCAGGTTTTCCAGGTCAGCGCCGACGAATCCTGGCGACGACTTCGCCAGCACGCTGAGATCGACATCCGACGCCAGCGGCTTGCCACGCGCATGGACCTTGAGGATCGCTTCGCGCCCGCGCATATCCGGCCGGTCGAGCACGACGCGGCGGTCAAACCGACCAGGGCGCAACAGCGCCGGGTCGAGAATGTCGGGCCGGTTGGTAGCGGCGACGATAATCACGTTCGTGTCAGTGTCGAAGCCGTCCATCTCGACCAGAATCTGGTTCAACGTCTGCTCGCGCTCGTCGTGGCTGCCGCCGAGGCCCGCGCCGCGCTGGCGCCCGACTGCGTCGATCTCGTCCACGAAGATGATGCACGGGCTGTGCCGCTTGGCCTGTTCAAACAGGTCGCGGACGCGGCTGGCGCCGACGCCGACGAACATCTCGACGAACTCCGAGCCGGAGATGCTAAAGAACGGCACGCCCGCCTCGCCGCTGACCGCCTTCGCCAACAGCGTCTTACCGGTGCCGGGGTGGCCGACCAGCAGCACGCCCTTCGGGATACGCGCGCCAAGCTGAATGAACCGCTCCGGGTCCTTCAGGAACTCGACTACCTCGCGCAACTCTTCTTTCGCTTCGTCGGCGCCCGCCACATCATCGAAGGTCACCGTCGGCTGATCGCCGGTGAACATCCGCGCACGGCTCTTGCCGAACGACATGGCCTGGTTGTTCGATCCCTGCGCCTGGCGTAGCATGAGGTAGATAAAGCCACCGATCAGCAGCAGCGGCAGGAACGTTCCGATCAGCCCAATCCAGTTGAACAGGTTGCTCGGCTTGGTGAATTCGAACTCAATCTGACTTAGTTGTTTGTCGTCGGCCCCCAGGCTCGTCAGGACCGAAACCGGATCGTCGGAATTCGCTGGAACCTGGGCTGTCCGAATATCGTTGTTGTCATACGTCGCCGTCAACTCGCCTTCATCCGACGCCGAGATGGCGCTGACGCGACCAGAGTTGATATCGCTAACCAGGCGGCTGACGCTGATCTCGCGTGCGCTGGTGCTGTTGTTGCGCACGCCAAACACGATTGCAGCAATGGCCGCAATAATGAGGACGTACACAAACACATTCCGAGAGCGGTTGTTCACTGCTAGCCTCCAGCCGTCGCCACGTGAAACCTCACGCGCACGGTCCGAACTATTCGGGTTATTCGAGCCACTTACTTACGTTATCTGACACAATTCCGATAAGGCCACTAATAGGAATTATACCGGAAGGGATCGCGGAAAACCAACCGGCCAGCGCCCGGGGACGTTAGGGTTGTATAAGAAAACCGGGGCGAAACCTGGCCCGATCCACGCTCGCTAACCGGCCCAGGCTTGATACACGGCGATCCACAGCGGGATGAGCAGCACGATTGCGATGAAGGCCAGGAACGCCAGCACGATCGTAACCAGATCAAGCGGCTGCGGCGGCTCAGCGGCGCGATAGCGCGACTGGAGCATGGCGTCCGGCGCACGCGGTGGCTGGTACGGGCGCGGCGGCTCTCCAACACGGGGGATCACTGGCGCGGTTGCACGGCTGCCGTCCGGGTATGACCAACCGGCCGTACGGCTGGTCGGCGCCTCGGTCGCGGCCTGCGCACGCATCACCGCCGGAAGCGTACTCTGTGCCGCGCCATACGCTCCAGGGAGCGCCGCCGGGGGGGGGGTGGGCGGCAGCGTCGCCGCCGTGTCCGCTGGAGGCAGGCGATCCGGCACGCGCGGGATTTCGTCGGTCGCGGAATGGCCCTGGCGCCGGTAGCTGATCAGGATGCGCCCCAGCTGGTCCGCCGTCCGATAGCGCGCCCCCGGCTCCTTCGACAGCACCTTGTCGAGGATGCGATCCAGGTGCACTGGCACATTCGGGTTCAGATCGGAGGCGTGCGGCGGCGTCTCGCGGATGTGCGCCAGCGCCAGCTCCTGCTGGTCAGCCCCGACGAACGGCAGCCGACCGGTCAGCATCTCGAACAGCACGATGCCGATCGCGTATACATCGGCGGCGGGGGTAGGCGGCTCACCCTGAGCCTGCTCCGGCGAGAAGTAATGCGGGCTGCCCCACACAATCCGCTGTCGTTCCAGCGGCTGCGTTGCGGAGAGCGCCTGCGCGATACCGAAGTCCGTCACTTTAACTTTGTCGTTCTCGGTGACGAGCACGTTCTGCGGCTTGACGTCGGCATGCACCAGTCCCGCGCGGTGCGCGTAGCCGACGCCCGCGCAGATTTTGATTGCGATGCTCAGCGCACGGTCGATGGAGAACGGCGCTCCGGCGCGAATCAGGCGCTTGAGATCGTCCCCGTCGATGTATTCCATCACGATATAGTGCGTATTGCCATCCTGGCCCACATCGTGGACGGTGACGATGTTCGGGTGCGAGAGGTTGGCGACGTTGCGTGCTTCCTGCCGGAAACGCTTGAGGAACTCCGGATCATTTGTCAGGCTTGGCCGCAGAATCTTGACCGCGACCGTGCGGCCCAGCGCCAGGTCCTGCGCCTTATAAATGACCGCCATCCCGCCCGAACCCTGCTGGGCGATCAGGCGGTAGCGGTCATTCAGCAGCGTCTCTTGTGAGGACATCCCGTTCTCGCTCATACAGCACCGGCTGCGGGTACCTGTCGGCGCGACCCAGTCAGCCCGGCGCAATTCCGCCCCATCGAGTACCATTATACCAGGAACCAGGAGCGCGTCGAGGCGCGGCGCGCCACACGCATACCCTGGATGTTCTCCTGATACACGCTACCGGGAGGAAAGGCTCACCGCGTGTTCCCGCCAAAGATGCCGGAGTGGCCGGTTGAGATCGCCTACGACGAGCTGCCCGCCTGGATGCGCCGCACGCGCCGGGCGGTGGACTGGCCGCTGGCGCTCGCCGGACTCCTGGCGCTGGCGTTGGTCGCGCCGCTATTGCTGCGCCCTGGCTTGCCGCTGAGCGCCGGGCTGCGCAGCGAAGTCGCCCGTGCGCTGGAAATGAGCGAGAGCATCCAGGCGGGCATCCTGTATCCGCGCTGGGCGGCTGATTTCAATCTCGGCTACGGCTCGCCGGTGTGGAACCACCTGCC
>JADLHR010000191.1 GCA_020848665.1 Anaerolineae bacterium | reverse complement strand
TAATAGACGCGCAGGCCGCCGCTATCGCGCTGGACGAGGTCATAGCGGACGGTCCCGCCGCGCTGGTAACGCTTCCACAGCCCGATGTCGCCGTGCCACTCTACCTCGGCGGGCTTGATCGGGTGGGCCTCCTTCTCCAGGATAGCGTAGTGCCACAGCCGGCGCGCCGACGAGCGGGTGACGTTCTTGACAACGTTGCTGTTGCGCAGGTCGCGCATCATATGATACTTGACGCCCTTGCGCTCCTCCGTGTTGATGATCTCGACACCGGTGCGCGGCGCATCGATCCCTTCGGGCGCAGGCTGCGCGGCGGCCTCCGGCAGCGCGGACATCTCCGGCTCGGCGGCAGGCGGCTGGGCGCTGGCGACAGCGCTGCGCAGCTCCAGGTTCTGCATCACGAGCTGCACGATCTCGTCACGCACGGCCAGGTTCGTCTCGGCTTCGTCGCGGACGTAAATCTTGTTGTCGTCCAGGGCATAGGGCGGGTCGCCTCCACGCGGCACCTGAAGACGGATTACTGGCTTGCCCTGCGACTCCAGCACATCGACGCTGACGTTGATCGGCGGCGTGAGCTTGTGCTCGATCTCTTCGTGCAACATCTCGATGGCTTCTTTCGGGTTCGGGACGCCGATCGGCGGGTCTTTGGGCTTGGCCGTCACGCCGACGTAGATCGTCCCGCCGTTGGTATTTGCCAGCGCACAGACATCCGCGATGATCGCGTAGAGCCGTCCGCCGCGCCGGGTGATGCCTTCGTGGAACGCCTGGACGATGCTGGCGCCTTGCTCGCGGCTGTTCTGGACGTGATCATACGGCGCGTGGCTGCTGGGGTGGTAGATGCGCGTGCGGGCGAAGTCGTCGCTGAGAAACACGTCGCGCAGCGCCTCGAAGGTGCGTTCTGGCAGCAGGACTTCGATCATCCGGTCGCCGATGCCGAGGTTCTTAGGATTGCGCGGATCGGCCAGGAGGCGATGTGCGTCTGACCCCTGAATAGCGCGCATGCGGCGCGGGTACTCTGGCTTGGTGCCGTCGAAGAAGCGCGCAGTGCTGCGCTTATCCTTGCGGTCGAGGTCGGTGACTTCCAGCGCGTGCAGGTGCTCGTCCTGCGTATATGCGATCTTGGTCTGCCCGCCGAAGTCGAAGCCGCGCATGGCGACGCCATGACTGGAATTGGCATGCGCCGCGATCACGATTCCGTCCGCGTTGTCGATGGTGCGATACGCGGTCAGCACGTCCGATGAGGCACCGACGATTGACGAGCCTTGATCGAGCGCCGCCGCCGGGATTTGCAGGTTAAGCAGAATGTGCTCAAGCTGCCGGACGGAGGTCTGCGGCGAGAAGATACCGAGAATGTGGAAGCCGAACGTTGCCGTAAACTCGAAGCCGGGCAGGACGAGGATGCGGCTGAGCAGGCGCCGGTATTCGTCGAGGCTCTGCTTTTCCTCAGGCCGGATGCGTCCCAGCGTTTCGAGATATTGAAGCTGCTCGATTTCCTCTGTCATCGCCCGGTAACCGGCTACAGTGTTGTGGTCGGTGAAGGCGACGATGTCCAGGCCGCGCTGCTCGGCCTGATGCAGAATATCCAGATAGCTAACACCCGGTTCCTGGTAATCGGCGGAGCCGGGCGTATGCAGATGCAGGTCAACGCGATACCACTGCATCTTACGTCGTGATTTGTTTGCCACGAAGCCACTCTCTCTGTCGTCAGGTGAACTGCGAATAATGAAATGCCGACGTTGAGGAGGCTATTTACCCAAGGAGTCCGTAGAACAGCGCAGCGAGTTTTCCTGGCTCGAACGGCTTGATCAGGAAGGCGTTGGCGCCTGCCTTGTGCGCCACATCGGCCACATCCAGACCGGAAGCCATCACAATCGGCAGCTCTGCGAAAGCGGTTTCGGCCCGAAACTGCGACACTAGCTCGGAGCCTTCCATATCCGTCAGATGGTAATCGACAAGGATAATATCCGGCTGGCTCTGCCGAGCTAGCTCAATCGCTGCCTGGCCGCGTCCCGCCATCATGACCTCGAAGCCGTCCATTTCCAGCAATGTCTGGAGCAGTTTCACGGTCGTGCGGTCGTCGTCGACAATCAGAATCTTGGGCAATACAGCCTTCCTGGTTGTGTTTTGGTGCTCAACCCCGGTGCAAAGCACTGCAAAGGGTGCAAGGACCGCTCTCGGCGCCGGCGATCCTGGGTTACCTGGCCTGCTCAGCCGCTAAAGCTGGCTCATGCTCGGCGTCAGCGGCTTCGACGAGCGCCGCGTCCAGCACGTCTGTCACGCTGTCGACCAGGCAGAAGGTCATCTGGTCGCGCACATCCTGCGGCACGTCGTCCAGGTCGTGCTCGTTGCGGCGCGGCAGGATCACGCTCGTCAGGCCGGCGCGATGCGCTGCCAGCACTTTATCCTTAATTCCGCCAACGGGCAAGACCTGTCCGCGCAGCGTGATCTCGCCGGTCATCGCGACGCCGCCGCGCACCGGCCGCTGCGTGATCAGCGAGGCGAGGGCGCTCGCCATCGTGACGCCCGCCGACGGGCCGTCTTTGGGGACCGCGCCCGCTGGCACATGCAGGTGAATGTCGTGCGTGTCGAAGAAATCCGCCCCGACGTTCAGTTCCTGCGCCTTGGCGCGCACATAGCTGTAGGCTGCACGCGCGCTTTCCTGCATCACCTGGCCCAACTGTCCAGTATACTGGAAATTGCCTTTGCCGGGCATCTGCGCAGCTTCGACAAACAACACGTCGCCACCGACCGCCGTGACCGCCAGGCCGACCGCCACGCCGGGCGTATCGACGCGCTCCTCGATCTCCGTCCGATAGCCAAAAGGCGGATAGTCGAGCAGCGTGATGATGTCGCCCGCTTCGACGCGCTTGTGCTCAAGCGTGCCCTCGGCGATGCGCGTGACAATCTTGCGCGCAACCCGGCCGATCTCGCGCTCCAGCCCGCGCACGCCCGCCTCGCGCGTGTAGTCGCGGATGATCTTGAGCAGCGCCTCGTCGCTGAACGACAACTCCTCCGGGCGCAGGCCGTTCTCGCGGACCTGGCGCGGGACGAGGTACTGCTGCGCGATCTGGAGCTTTTCATATTCCGTATACCCGCTGAGGGGGATGACTTCCATGCGGTCCAGCAGTGGACCCGGGACCGTTTCGAGCGTGTTTGCGGTGGTGATGAACATCACCTCAGACAGATCGAACGGCACATCGAGATAGTGGTCGCGGAACTCGTGGTTCTGTTCCGGGTCGAGCACTTCCAGCAAGGCCGAGGCGGGATCGCCCCGGAAGTCACGGCCAATCTTGTCCACCTCGTCCAGCATGAGCACCGGGTTGCGGCTCTCGACGCGGCGCAGCGTCTGGATGATGCGCCCCGGCATCGCGCCGATGTACGTGCGCCGGAAGCCGCGAATCTCAGCTTCGTCGCGGATGCCGCCCAGCGACAGCCGCGTGAACTTGCGGCCCATCGCGCGGGCGATCGATGCGCCGAGCGAGGTCTTGCCCACGCCGGGTGGCCCGACGAAGCACAGGATCGCCCCTTCGCGCTCGCGGCGAACGAGTGTGTCAGCCGGGCGGCGCTCCTCGATCTCTCCGGCACGCTCCTGGCGCAGCTTGCGCACCGCCAGATATTCGAGGATGCGCTCCTTCACATCTTTCAGCCCGTAGTGATCCTCGTCCAGCACGGCGCGGGCGTGCGCGATGTCAAGATTGTCGTCGGTGCGCATGTCCCACGGCAGGCTCACCATCCAGTCGAGATAGGTGCGAATTACGCCGTACTCAGCGGCAGCAGTCGGCAGGCGAGCCAGCCGGTCCAGCTCGCGCCGGGCTTCGCGTTCGGCTTCCTCCGGCATGTTTGACTGCTCGATCTTTTGCCGGAATTCCTCGATCTCGACAGTTTGCTCGTCACCCTCGCCCAATTCGCGCTGGATGGCCTTCAACTGCTCGCGCAGAAAATACTCACGCTGCATCTTTTCCATCTCGGACTGGGCTTCGCTCTGGATTTTGTGGCCCAGCTCGAGGACTTCAAGCTCCTTGTTGAGGATTGCCATCAGCACGCGCAGCTTTTCGAGCACGGTGTCGATTTCCAGCAGGTTCTGCTGGTCCTCAATGCTGATGCGGATATAGGTTGCCAGCGCGTAGACAAGCTGGAGCGGGTCCTCGACATTGATCGCGGCGTTGATCAGTTCACTTGGGATGCTGGGCACCAGGTCGGCCATCCGCCCGAACTGCTCGACCACGTTGCGCATCAGCGCCTCGACCTCGATCGATTCCTCGACCGTTTCCGGGGCAGCGGCCACGCGCGCGACCAGGTACGGCTCGGTGCGAACCCACTCCTCGACGCGAATCCGCGCCACACCCTGCACCAGCAGGCGGATTGTGCCGTCTGGGGCGCGGAACAGGCGGTGGATCTGCGCCAGCGTGCCATACTCGTAGACATCTTCGGGGCCGGGCGTCTCCAGCTCCGGGTCACGCGAGGCGACCAGCGCGATCACACGGTCCCCGGCGACGGCTTCATCGACCAGCCGGATCGAGCGCGGCTGGCCGACGGTCAGCGGGATCGTCGTGAGGGGATAGACTACCAGACCACGTAACGGCAGCAGCGGCAGTTCACGCGGGCCTTCGAGCGTTATCTCTGCAGTGTCGGACCCATTGCCGGGCCGCTGAGCGGTTTTTCCGGCGGCGTCCGCATCTTCCTCGTGAATGTCCAGGGTAACTTCGGCGTCATTCGTGATCGCCGTGTTGACGGTCTGCGTCGTGGCGGATTCCTCTTCTGGCGACGGCGTGTCGCTCCGGAGGGTCTCCGCAGGCTTTTGTTTTCTCTTTGCCATTCTGTCACTCGCTCAGAGCGCCCGCCGGTGTCAAAGGCGGCGCGCGGAATCAGTTGTCTTCACCGCTATCGTTGTCCGCGGCGCTTTCGTCCAGGTTGACAATTCTCACCGTGCGCGGGGAAACGTGCGGCAGAACGATGCGCAGGAACCCGTCGCGGTAGGTCGCGCTCACTCCAGTTCGCTCGACTTGCCACGGCAGGCTGACCTCGGTACGGAACTCGCCGAAAGCCAGCTCCAGTTGATGAAAAGACGCCTCAGGTGGGGTAGTGCGCTTGCGTACGCCGCTGATGATGAGTTTTTTGCTTTGCAGCACAACGTTAAAATCGCCCTCGCGCATCCCGG
>JADLHR010000190.1 GCA_020848665.1 Anaerolineae bacterium | reverse complement strand
TGGGCGCAGGCCGATGTCACCCGTGAAGACGGTCTGCGCAGCGCGCTCGCAGGCGTCGAGCGCGTTGTTAACTGCGTCGGCTACGCGCCTGACATTTATGAGACGGATGTGGTCGGCGTGCAGCGCCTGGCCGAGACGGCGCGCGTCGCGGGCGTCAGGCACTTCTTTCATATCTCGATTGTCGGCATCGACCAGATCGACTTCGACTATTATCGGTACAAGCTGAGCGCCGAAGCGCGCGTGATCCAGAGCGGCGTGCCGTACTCGATTCAGCGCGTGACCCAGTTTCACTCGCTGCTGGAGCGGCTGATGAGCCAGATGCAGCGGCGTGAGGGCGGCTATGTGCTGCCTACCGACCGCGCCGCCCGGTTTCAGTTGATCGATACGCGCGATGTCGCCGCGTACATCCTACCCTTGGTGGATGCCGCGCCCGGGGAATACCTGCCTGATGTCGGCGGCCCTGAAATTCTGAGCGTGGAGCAGATCGCGCGGGTCTTTCTACAGGCGCAGGGCGAGCCGGACCCGGTCTTGCTGGACCCGGCTAACGGCTTCTTTTCACCGGCAGCCGCCGAAGCCTTCTGCGCAGGGCTGAACACCGCGCCCGACAACCCCTACGGGCAGATTACCTGGGCGGATTACGTGCGCGAGCGGTATGGCGGCGGAAGCTAGCTGCGCGTCGCGTCGCGCGGCTTGGCGGATGTTCCCCGGCGCGGTAAGCTAGAGCGCGTTATGCACTTGCGCGCCGAGCAAAGCCCCCCATCCCCCGGCCCCTTGCCCCCAAAATGAGGGAAGGGGAGACCATCCGGCCTTTTTCCTTCCCTCGTTCTGGGGGAAGGAAAGCCGACCGCAGGTCGGAAGGATGGGGGGATGGCCTGGAAGCCAAACCATAAAGTGCATAACAGCCTCTAAAAGCGCCGGTGGAACGGCCCCCGCGCCGTCCGCGTTTCCAGGAGACTCCGTGACGCTCGACTCGACCTATACCATCCGCGCGCAGCGCAACGATGACCAGGATGAGCTGTTTCTGCTGCTGACGAACGAAGCGGCTCTGCTTGATTCGGTCGAAATCCCGTACATGACCGAAGAAAGCTTCCGCGACCGCTTCAGTAATCCGCCCGCCGATACGCACGTGCTGATCGCCGAAAGCGTGCTCCCCAGCGCACGGCGGCGCATTATCGGCGCGGCCTGGCTTCACACCCAGACCAATCGCCTGCGCCATACGGCCCGGCTGACGCTGCTCTGTCTGCCGCAGGCCCGGCGCCGTGATGGCGAGTCCCGCCTGCTGGAGGCGGCGCTGGCGCTGGCGGACGACTGGCTGGGGCTGCGGCGAGTTGAACTGGTTATTTACGCGGGTGATCCCGACGCCGAGGCTTACTACGCCGGGTTCGGCTTCGCGCGCGAGGCGGTGATGCGGCGCTACGCGGTGCGCAGCGGCGTGTACGCCGACGCCTGGCTGCTGGCGCGGCGGCACGCGCCGGATCAGGAGACGCAGTCATGACCAGGCGACCGCACCACCCGGTGCTCATTCGCGGGCAGGAAGCCGAGGACTGGGAAGATGTCGCCGCGATCTTTGAGGGCGAGCGCGCGATCGCCGGTACGCTCCAGCTTCCGTACCAGTCGCGCGACGCGATCCGCGATCGGGTCGAGAATCCGCGCCCCGATCTGCGCGTGCTGGTTGCGGTGCTTGACGGGCGCGTGGTCGGGACGCTGGGGCTGCACTTCGGGCGCGGGCGACAGGCGCACACGGCCCACATCGGGATGATGGTTCACGATAGCTACCAGGGGCAGGGCGTCGGAACGGCGCTGGTCGAAGCGGCGATTGCGCTGGCCGAGCGCTGGCTGGCGATCACCCGGCTGGAGCTAACCGTCTACGCCGATAACGAGCCGGCGCTGGCGCTCTATCGTAAATTCGGCTTCGAGATCGAGGGGACGCTGCGCGACTACGCCTTCCGCGATGGTCGCTACGTGGACGCCTACCTGATGGCGCGCCTGCGCGACGAGACGTAGCCGGTGAGCGCGCATATGCCTTCGCACCTTGCTGCCGCGCGCGGCGAGCCGAGCTACGTCTGGCGTGACGGGCAGGAGCGCCGCCTGCGCATGATCAATCACTGGGCCGAGCTGCGGGGCGCGTGCGTGCTGGAAGCGGGCTGCGGCCTGGGCGCCTACAGCAGCCAATTCCGCCGCCGCTTCTCGCTGTGTGTCGAGGCGTTTGACATCGAGCCGGAGCGGATCGAGTTCGCCCGGCGCGACACGCCGCACGCGCTGGTCGCCGCCGCCGAAGCCGCCCCTTATCGTTCCGATTATTTCGACGTGGTGATCTCCAACGAGGTGATCGAGCACGTGCAGGACGACCGCGCCGCTGTCGCGGAGATGGTGCGCGTGCTGCGTCCCGGCGGGCGAATCGTGCTGTTCTGCCCGAATCGCTGGTACCCGGTCGAGCAGCACGGCTGGTACCGGCGCGGGGAATATCGCTTCGGGAACATCCCGCTGATCAACTACCTGCCTGACCGCTGGCGCAACCGGCTGGCGCCGCACGTGCGGACCTACACCGCGCGCGGGCTGCGGCGGCTGTTCGATGGGCTGCCAGCGCAGATCGTGCATCACAGCCGCATTTTCGGCGGCTACGACAACATCATCTACCGCCATCCGCACGCCGGGCGCTGGCTGCGCGACGCGCTCTACCTGGCCGAGCGCACGCCGCTGCGCATGCTGGCGCTGTCCCATCTACTGGTAGTCGAGAAGACCGGTTAACGTTCCACACCGCCATCACCCCAGCGGATCGGTCGAGCGCACCACGTTCAGGCCGCGCTGCGCGAACTTCTCGAAGTACTGGTTCGCCAGCGCGTCGAAGTCGATCTGCGAGTGCCAGACCGACGACATGCAGTCGATCAGCACGTACCACTTGCTGAGAGCTTCTGGCTTGGCGTGGGTGTGGCGCACAACCGAGGTAATCGTCTCCAGCACGCAGTGGCTCTTGGCCTGCCCGGCGACATAAATCCGGTCGTAGCTCATCAGATGCTTTAGGAACTCGACGTTGAGGTCCCCCTGTGGCTCGCCCACTACTTTGACCTCTGGTTCCAGTATCGAGTAGAACTCGGTTTTTGCGATCATCCCCTTGTGCAGAAAGACTGGCTCGGAGGCGCGCGCCGCCGCGTGGAATGCGATCGCCTCGTACAGCGCCGGGGTGATGGCGTGGCCGAGCGTCCCGATCATGGTGTGATAGGGCCAGATCATGAGCTGCTTTCGGGCGTCGGTTTCCAGCTCGTGGACGTAGCGCACCGACCACTGCGGCTCATAGACCGGCTGCCACACGCCCCGGTCCACCTCGTCGCAGGAGATCACGGTGTAGGGCGCCGGGTTGCGTCCGGCGGCGTCTACCCACCAGGGTGGGTAGAAGATCTGCGCGGGGAGGTGGCTGTCGAGCGAGGCCGCGATGGCGGTGATCTGCTCGCTGTGCCGGAAAATCCACTCGATGGTCCGGCGCGTGTCATTCACCGCGCCCGGCACGCTCAGTGCGCCGTCAGTGTGGATAAAATCGACCTGGGGATCGACCAGCAGCAGCAAAATGCGCTGCTGGTCGTCGCTGGCGGGCGGCTGATCGCTCGCCAACCCGGCGTTGATTGCCGTCTCGGTCCGGGGCGCATAGAGCGTGCCGACATCTTCTGCATGGTAGAAAGCAGGCATGGTTCTCATAGTGCCATTATAAGCAGCCGGCGCGCTGTGTGACCAGCCGAAATACGCGTATCCAGCGAAGGCTGGGCTAAACCTGGCGCCCATTACCCTCAGCAGAATTTACTTTATTGTGATGACAACGCTTGTGTGATAAAGTCTTAATGAAGGAGAAATCACTCGCCGGGTGGCATGATACACCGCCGAGGGTGGCGCTGCCTACGGCCCGCGACCCGGCCACTCTGTATGAACTCTGGTCCCGAATTATCACGCCTGAGACTTCCGCGCCGCCAGGCTGCCACGCTGGCTGCTGGCCTGCTGGCGACGCTGTTGGTAGCCCGGATTGCTTACGCCTGGCCGTTCGCGCGTCCCTGGCTGGCGGTGACGCTCAGCGCCGGGGGAGGCATGGCGCTTGGCGTGTGGATCGCAGCGCAGCGCGCGCAGGCTACGCCTGAGCAGCCTGTACGCAGCGCGCGTCTTTTCCAGGAAACGCAAACCCTCAGCGCCGATCTTCAGGAGCTGGTGAACAGTTCCCGTGAGTTCAGCGCGACGCTCGAAGTCCCAGCCCTGGCCGCCAGCGTCGTCCAGCGGCTGCGCCGCGCGGCGTCCGCCCGTGCCGTTGCCCTTTACGAGTGGAACCCCGAAAGCAACACGCTCCACCGGCTGGCGTGTCATCCGCCGGAGGCTGCGGACCCGGCGCAGCGCCTGCTTGAGACGCATCACATGGCGCTGGCAGAGTCGCTGAACAACCAGCGTCCCGTCCCGCTGACCCTGGACGGCGGCGCGCACCGGGCGTTGGCTCTGCCGCTCGTCGCGCGCGAGCGCCTGGTCGGGTTGGCGGTCCTGTGGGATCAGCCTGCCGGGAACGGATCACCCGGCATCCAGCGTCTGGTCGAAGGGATGATCCACCAGGCGGCGGTTGCGCTCCAGAACGCGCAGACCTATTCACGGGCGGATGCGTCGCTGCGCGAGCGTGTGATCGAGCTAAGCGCGATTGAAGTCATCTCGCGCCACACGTCGGCCACGCTGGACCTGGACAGGATCATCAACGACGTGATGGCTGCTGCCATGTCTGCGATCGATGCCGCCGTTGGCTGCTGCGGTCTGGTGCTGGACGACGAGCGATTTATGCTGGTCGCTGTACTGGACCAGAGCGGCGTACAGGTGGAGCTGCCGATCATGGGGCACATCTCGCAGGGCCTGACCGGCCGCGTGCTGCGCGAGCATCAGCCCGCGATCACCGGCGACGTGCTGGCCGAGCCAGGCGGCGCGCCTCTCATTGAGGGGGCGCGCTCTGAGTTGTGCGTGCCGATTATGCGCGAGGGGCGACCGATCGGGCTGCTCGTCTTTGAGGACCCTCGCCTGAACGCCTTTACCGAGGCGCACATGCGCTTTGTCGGCATGCTGGCTGAGCACGCGGCGATCGCCATCGAGAATGCGCGTCTGTTCACCGATCGCCGCCGCCAGATCGAGACGCTGGTCGATCTGCGCCGGATTGCGACGCAACTGCTGGCAGCGACCCGGCTGGAAACGGTCGCCGAGACGATCCTGCGCTATGTGACCGAGGCGCTGCACGCCGAGCGCGCGGCGTTATACTGGGTCACAGGTGGCGGCGAGACGGGGGGTGAGCGGCTGGCAGGCATTCAGACAGGCGGGTATCCGCCGCCTGGCGATCCCGATGACTTCGTGCGCCAGGTGGCGCAGAGCGGCCAGCCATATTATTCGGTCGATGTCAGCACGCTGCCCGCCTATCACCTGTTTATGCCGCTGCACAACTTCGAGGCGCGCGCCTGCGTCCCGATCCGGCGCGGTGACCACACGCTCGGTGTGCTCGATGTGCTCATCACGAACTCGCACTACTACACGTCGAACGAAACCCAGGCGCTGGAGGTAATCACGACGCAGGCAGCGGTCGCGGTCGAGGGTATCCGCCTGAATGAAACGATCCGCGCTGGGCGGGACCAGTTGCAGGCGATTCTCGACTCCACGCGCGAGGGAATGCTGCTGTTTGATCTGGGCGGGCGGCTGCTGCGGGCCAACCGCGCGGCAGAGGAGATGCTGGAACAGCCTCTCGCTGAGGCGCAGGGGCGCAGCTACATCGATTGGCTGCGCGCGCAGCGTTCCGCGCGGGTTGAGGCGCTGACCGGCTACACGCTGCGTGAGTTACGGCGCTACCTGCGCGACGTTGGGCGCGATCCGCGCCGTGTTCTGCGCCGGCAGTTTGTGCAGCAGCGCGAGAGCGGCGCGCGTATCATTGACGAAACCGGCTCGCCAGTGCTGGACGAGCGCGGTGAGACGATCATTGGCCGGATGCTGGTGTGGCACGACATTACCGAGGAGCGCAAGCTGGACGATCTGCGCCAGGAACTTAGCAGCATGATTGTGCATGATCTGCGCAGCCCGCTGACCGCGATCATCAGCAGCCTGACGCTGCTCGACGACCTGCTGGCAGAGGAGCCGCTCAACCGCCTAGTCATGCGCGAGGTGGTCAGCATCGCGTCTGCCAGCGGCGAGAGTATGCTGCGCCTGGTCGAGTCGCTGCTCGACATCGCGCGGCTGGAACAGAACCGGATCGCGCTCGATCTGGGCGCTTATCGCCTGCGCGACGTGGTGGACAGCGCCTCCGCCTCGGTCCTCAGCCTGGCGCTGGAAGCCGGAATCACGCTGGAGATAAACCTCCCCGATGACCTCCCTCTGGTCTGGGTTGACGGCGAGCAGATTCACCGCGTGGTGGTCAACCTGCTGGACAACGCTCTGCGCCACACCCCGGCGCAAGGTTACGTGTCGGTTCACGCAGAGCAGATGCCAGGCGACGACATGGTTTGCGTGTCGGTCTGCGACTCCGGCCCCGGCATCCCGGCTGGCGCGCGCGGCGCGATCTTTGACAAGTTCGCCCAGCTTGATCACCCGGTGCTGCGCGGGCACAAAGGCACTGGCCTGGGGCTGACCTTCTGTAAGCTGGTTATCGAGGCGCACGGCGGCCAGATTTGGGTGGATGACGACGCGGCTCTGGGCGGGGCGGCGTTTCACTTCACGCTGTCGCCTGCCGAGCGCCGTACATCCCGCACGCCGGCGGCGCTGCACGGCAGCCACGACTTGCTGCAGAACCCCCTGGCGTAGATGGCGCAAATCTTTTAGAAGCGTGTGCGCCCGCGTGGAATTCGCAAAAAATTCACCTCAGACGCCCGCCGCAAAACGTCTTCTCGTGATACAGTAAAGAAGTTGCGGATTCGCTTTCTTGCAGGCGCTGTTGCTGGGTATGATGGCGCGGGGAGGCGAGCCGAAGGGTAGGCGGAACACTCCGGGATGGGCAAGTTGCTTCGGATGGGCGGGCTGTCCTGGGCGGCGACGCTGGCAGCGCTGATGCTTATGCTGGCGCAGCCTGCTTCCACGCCTGAGAGCTTCGCTACGGGGCTATTCTTCGCCGCGCTGATCGCGCTGCTGACAAATCTGGGGCGGCGCACCGCGCGCGACATCGTGTCTCCGGCCATGACCGGCGTGCTGTTGGCGTACCTGATTCTGGGCACGGACGCATCGCCCGCGAGGGCGCTGTGGTGCATCGCGGCAGGCAGCGCGGCAGGTCATGCGCTGTGGCTGGCGCGGCTGATCCGCGTCCGGCGCGGCGCAGCCGCGCGCGTGGCGCTGGCACATCATCTCCTGCTCGATGCAGCGCGGCTGGTGCTCGGCGCGCTCGCGGGCGGCGCGCTGTACCGGGCGCTCGACGGGGCGCTGCCGCTGCGCACGCTATCGGAAGCGGACGCGCTGCCGCTGGCGAGCCTGGCTGGCGGGTACCTGCTGGCAGGGGCGGGCCTGCGAACGCTTGAGTGGCTGCTGATCGGGCGTGGGCGGCGCGGCCCGGATGAATCTGAGCTGCTGGTGTGGGTTGCCATTACGCTGCTGCCGCTGCCGCTCGCCCCGCTCGGTGCGGTCGCCTATCACGCGCTTGGCGCCAGCGCATTTACTCTGGTGATCGGCAATCTGCTCATTTTTGTGCTGGCGATCCGCCTGACGACCGGCGCACGCCTGCGCCTGCGCCAGCAGGTCGAGGAATTGTCGTCGCTCTCGGTGGTCAGCCGTGCGATCTCCACCGCTCTGCCGCTTGACGACTTGCTGAAGGTTGTCGCGCAGCAGGCGCTGCCGCTGCTCGACGCCTCGCGCTGTGAAGCCGCCCTGTTGGAGCCGGACCCGCAGCGGGTGCGTGTGCTGCGCGTGCAGCGTGACGGCCCGATGATTTTCGGGGAGCCTCGCCCGCTTGGCTCTGGTCTGCTCGATCACGTCATCCACGAGCGCGCGCCGCTGCTGATTGCGGACCAGGTCGCCGCGCGCGCCCGGACGCTCCAGCTCGCCGCGCCGGACGAGGCGGCCGAGTCATGGATGGGCGTGCCGCTGCTGGCGGCGGATCGCGTGCTGGGCTGTCTGGCGGTGACCTCTGAGGACCCGGCGCGGCGCTTCACGACCGATGACATGGAACTGCTAGGCACGCTGTCGGCGCAGGTGGGGGTTGTGGCGACCAACGTGCGCCTCGACGCGCAGGCCGAAGACCGCGCGCAGCGACTGGCGCTGCTCAACAACGTCGCGTCCACGCTCAGCGGCACGCTCGAAGTGCCGTCTATGCTTGACCTGATCAGCGCGTCGGCCCAGGCCGTCGGGTCGTGCGACGCGGTGGCGCTGTATCTGTGGCCGGAAGGTACGACTCATGAGCTGGTGCTGGTTCGCCAGCGCGGATTGAGCGATCGCTTCGCAACCGCGCCGCCTGACCCGCTGCTGCTGGTAGTGGATGACCTCGTGCGCCGCCGCCAGCCGCTGATTGTCAGCGATGCGCATACCGACCGCCGCGCCCGGCACTTGCGACCTCGCCTCGATGCCGAAGGCAAGCGCGCCTGGATCGAGTTTCTGCTGCGCAAGGGCGACGACCTGCTCGGCGTGCTGGTGTGCTACTACGACGAGCCGCGCACGTTCAGCCCCGATCTGATCGAGCTGCTGCGTAATTTCGCCAGTCAGGCTGGGCTGGCGCTACGTAACGCCCAGCTTTTCACGCGGACCCACGAGGCGCTCCAACGCCGCGTGGACCAGCTTTTCGCGCTGGCCGAGATCAGCCGCGAGCTGGCCGCTATGCTGGACCTCAACCGGCTGTTCCAACTGGTGCTCAACCGCGCCGCCGAGGCTACTGGCTCGCAGAGCGGGGCGCTGCTGCTGCGCGCGTCACGGCGGGGCGCGCCGCCACGCCTGGCTGCCAGCCGGGGCCTCGATCTGGCCCAATTCGATCCGATCAGCATCCTGGTCGGAGCGATCGCATACACCTACCAGACCGGCTACCCGACGCTGATCCCGGACACAATCCACGAAGCCGAGTATCTGCCGCTGGTCGAAGGGACGCGCGCGCAATTGAACGTCCCGATTGTGCGCGGTGACGACGTGCTGGGCGTAATCGTGCTTGGCAGTGACCGCCCCAACTTCTATGACGGAGACGATCAGTCGTTCGTGATGCAGCTTGCTACCCAGGCGCGGATCGCCATCGACAACGCGCGTTTGTTCCAGCGGATTGAAATCGAGCGCGACCGGCTCCAGATCATTCTCGACAGCATGAAGGAAGCAGTCGTGCTGATCGACGCCGCCGGGCGGTTTTCGCTGGCAAACCCACGCGTCGAAACGCTGCTTGGGCTGGACCCGGCGGCGCTGCTGGGGCGGCCGGTCAGCGCGCTGGCGCGTGACCCCGCGCTGGCGCTGCCCGATCGGTTTGGCTTTAAGGGCGGAGGGCTGGCGCGGCTGGTCATGACGCTCGAAGAAGGGACCTGGGACGCGTCGCTTCAGGATGGTGCGCGCACCAGCTACGAGCTGTCGGCGCCGCGCCCGCGCTGGATCGACCGCGTGGTCGTGCCGGTGCGTGATGGCTCCGGCGTGACGATTGGTGTGCTGCTGGTGTTCAGCGACATGACGCGCGAGCGCGAGCTGGCCCAGGCGCGCGAAGACCTCAGCCGCATGATCGTGCACGATCTGCGCGGTCCGCTGACCGCGATCTCAACCGGTTTCAAGCTGCTGCGCGATCTGGCGAGCGGGCACGGCGCGCTGGGCGAAACCGTGATCCAGACGACCGAAACGTCCGGGCGGGCGGTGCGCAAGATGCTGGGCCTGGTCGATTCGCTGCTCGACATCGCCAAGCTGGAGAACGGCGTGATGACCTTGCAGCGCGAGCCAGTGTTTTTTCCGTCCATCTGCCGGGCGGTGATCGAGGAGTACGCGCCGCTGGCTGAGGACTTGGCGATCCATCTGTATGCCGATCTGCCCGGCGACCTGCCCGCGCTGTATGTGGATGAGGAGAAGGTCGAGCGTGTGCTGCTCAACCTGGTCGATAACGCGACCAAGTTCGCACCCGCCGAGGGGCGCGTGGTCGTACAGGCCGCGCCGCTGCCGGTCGAGGAAGGCGCCGAGCCGATGGTCCAGATCACCGTCGAGGACAACGGGCCGGGCATTTCCGACGAGGACAAGGAACGGCTGTTTAACCGCTTCACGCAGCTTGAGACGCGGCAGGGGCGGCGGCGTGGGACCGGCCTGGGATTGGCCTTCTGCCGGCTGGCGGTCGAGGCGCACGGCGGGCGGATCTGGATCGAAGATGCGCCTGACGGCGGCGCGCGTTTTGTCTTTACGCTGCCAGCGGTCAACATCCCCGAATGGGAGTTGTCGGACGACTGGGAAGTGGAGGCTGAATAGGCGGCGTCAGGGCGCGCTCAGCACATTGCGCAGCGCGTGCAGCATGTCGGTGATGGTGATGATCCCGACGAGCCGGTTGTTTTCGATGACCGGCAGGCCGCTGATGTTACGTTTCAGCAGCAGGTCAACTGCCTCGATCAGGGGAGCGTCTGGCTCGATCGTGACCGGCTCCGGCGTCATGCAGACCTCAACCGTCGTCTGCGTCACCAGCATATCGTCCTGCCAGCGCTCGCGCATGATCAGCGGAGAATTGAGCGCCAGCCGCACGTCGCGGTCGGTGATAATACCAACTAGGCGCTGGCTCTCGTCGATAACCGGCAGGCGCCGGCAGCCGCAGCCGGCCATCAGCTCCTGCGCGGTGCGGAGCGTGTCGTCGGGCCGGATGGTGATCGGATCGGGGGACATGACCTCGCGCACCAGCATCGTCTTACCCCTCGCTTTCAGCGCCCGCGCAGCGCGTGCTCGTATACGTCGAGCGTTTCGCGGGCCGCGCGCTGCCACGAAAAGCGCCCGGCGCGGATCGGCCCCTGCGACGCCATATGCGCGCGCAGCGCCTCGTCTTCCAGCACCATGCGCAGCACTTCGGTCATATTATCCACGTCGTAGGGGTTGAAGTAGCGCGGAATGTCCGCGCCAAGCTCCGGCAGGCTGGATTCGCGGCTGCTGACGACCGGCGCGCCGCACGCCATCGCTTCCAGCAGCGGCAGGCCCGCGCCCTCGTACATTGAGGCCATGACGTAGACCGTCGCGGCGCGGAACATGGCAGGCAGGTCTTCATCCGGGACGAAGCCGAGCATCCGCACTGCGCCTTGCAGCCCCAGTTCCTCGACCTTGGCGAAAAACTCGTCGTACATCCAGCCTTTCGAGCCAACAACCACCAGCGCGAGATTGCGGTCGCCTTTGCGCAGCCGCGCCAGCGCCTCGACCAGCCGCGTGAGGTTCTTGCGCGGCTCGATTGTGCCGACGCTCAGCAGGAAACGCTCTGGCAGGTTGTACTTGGCGCGCACGCGGGACACTTCGCTGATCGGCACGACGCGGAAATGCGATGCGGCGGCTTCGTGCACAACCGTGATTTTGTGATCGGGCGTGCCATAATGGCGCATCAGGTCGTTTTTGGTCGCCTGCGAGACAGCGATGATCGCGTCGGCGCGGCGCACAAAGAGCGGCACCGCCGCGTTAAGGAAGTAATAATTCAGCTTCTTATGATGCTCAGGAAACAGCTTGAAGATCAGGTCATGCACGGTCAGGACGGTCGGCACATCACGCAGCGGCAGCAGCAGGTGTTCGGTGGCGTGGAAGACCGCTGCGCCGGGCACCATCCGGCTAAAGTCCATGCGCAAAAGCTGGCCCTGCCACACGATCATGCGCCAGGGTTTGTAGCCCATGCGGAAAGCGCGCTGCGGCAGCGCACGCCAATGCTCCGGGACGCTGGCCTCGGCGATGCGGTTGTAGAACAGGGTCGGTGGCATTTCCAGCTCGGCGATCAGCGCATCGGCCAGCGAGCGCGTGTAGCGCCCCAGACCGGCGCGGCTGTTGACCGCCGCCGAAACGTCGAGATAGATCGTCATACGCGCTGCCTCACTTCCCGTCGAGCGCCCGCTCTCGATTGCGTATCACGGCCCAGACGAACCGGGGCAGGCGCAGCATCCGCCGCCAGCGCCACGGCTCGCGCAGCAGCCGGAACAGCCACTCCAGCCCGATGCGCTGCATCCAGCGCGGCGCGCGCGGCACCTTGCCGGCAGCGAAATCGAGCGCGCCGCCAACGCCGATCGCCACACGAGCATTCAGGCGCGGCGCGTTGCGCGCGATCCAGAAGTCCTGGCGCGGCGCGCCGTAGGCCACAAACAGAATATCCGCGCCGCTGGCGTTGACCCGCGCTACCAGCGCCTCGTCCTCGGATGGGTCCGGGCTGCCGGAAAAGGTCCCGGCGATGCGCAGCCCCGGATAGCGGCGCGTCAGGCTGGCGGCGGCTCGCTCCGCCACGCCCGGCGCGGCTCCCAGCAGGAACAGCGACCAGCCCGCTTGCGCCGCACGCGCGGCGATCAGCGGCAGCCCATCCGAGCCGGTTACACGCTCTGGCAGGCGGCGGCCCAGGAAGCGCGCCGCCAGCAGCAGCCCGACTCCGTCCGCCACGCACAGATCGGCCTGGCGCAGCACCTGGCGAAACGCCGCGTCGTCCTGCGCGATCATCACGAATTCAGGGCTGGCGGTGCAGACCTGGTAGGTGCGGTCGCCCCGCGCGATCCAGGTTGATACCGCGTCGAGCAAGCCCGCGAAGGTCACAGCATGAACCGGCACGCCGAGGATCATGACCTGGGGCGGGGTTGCGTCCAGCCCTGCGGATTCCATCAATCAGGCGCTCCTGCTGCCGGGCACGATGCCGCGTCACCTATGGTGAATTTTACTCCCGTCTGGTGCTTTGAGCGAGCGCGCTCGCGCTCAGGGCAAACACATAAGCACGCCTGCTGTTCTACGTCTGCGCCTGGCTGCGCGCTGCCAGCCGGA
>JADLHR010000189.1 GCA_020848665.1 Anaerolineae bacterium | reverse complement strand
GCGACCACGCCGCTCGATCCGCGCGTGCTGGATGCGATGCTGCCCACCTTCAGCGAGACGTTCGGCAACACGCTGGCGGTGCACCGCTGGGGCCACGACGCCGAGCGCAACCTCGACGCTGCGCGCGAGTCGGTTGCGCGGCTGCTCAACTGCGCCACGCACGAAGTGATCTTCACCAGCGGCGGCACCGAGAGCGACAACCTCGCGCTGCGCGGCCCGGCGCAGGCTGCCCGCGTCGAAGGCCGCCCGATCACGATCATCACCACGCCGGTCGAGCATGAGGCCGTCACCGCCACCGCACGTCAACTGCGCGATACGCTTGGCGCGGCGCTGCGCGTTGTGCCAGTCGATCACTTTGGCCGGGTTCAGCCAGATGCGCTGCGCGCTGCGCTGCAAAACCTGCCGTCGGGCGGGGTAGCGATCGTCAGCATCATCACCACCAACAACGAGGTCGGCACGCACAACCCGATCGCCGAGTTGGCGGCCATCGCGCGCGAGCATGGCGCGCTGGTCCACACCGACGCGGTGCAGGCGGGCGGCCAGGTCGCGCTCGACGTGCAGGCGCTCGGCGTGGATATGCTCTCGCTATCGTCGCACAAGTTCTACGGGCCGAAGGGCGCGGGCGTGCTGGTCCTGCGGGACGGCGTGCCGTACCTCAGCGCGCAGACTGGCGCCAAGCACGAAGATCACCGCCGCGCCGGGACGCACAACCTGCCGGGTATCGTTGGCACGGCGCGTGCGCTGGAGCTGGCGCGAGCCGAGCTGGCTGAGAACACTGCGCGCCTGAGCGCCCTGCGTGACCGGCTGATCGACGGCGTACTGAGCCGGGTGCCCGACGCGCAGCTTAGCGGCCATCCAACAGATCGGCTGGCGGGGCACGCGAGCTTCGTTTTCCGGCACGTCGAGAGCAACACGCTGCTGATGCTTCTCGACCAGCACGGCATCGCGGCGTCGTCGGGCAGCGCGTGCAAAACCGGCAACCCCCAGCCTTCCCCCCTGCTGGAAGCCCTCGGCTTCGGGCCAGACTGGACGCGCGGTGGGCTGCGCCTGACGCTCGGCCACAGCACGACCGAAGCCGAGATCGACGCCGTGCTCGACGCGCTGCCCCAAGCCGTCGAGCGCGTGCGCATGCTGAGCGCAGCGCGCGCGTCACAGTAAAGTCGCATTTCGGCTTATGGCGCTGGAGCAGAAGTCACGTGTTGTCGTCGCTATGAGCGGCGGCGTAGACAGCTCGGTCGCAGCGGCCTTGCTGGTCGAGCAGGGCCACGATGTGATCGGCATGATGATGCGCCTGTGGTCCGAAGACTGCGGTGATGAGAACGGCGACAATGAGAACAGCGGCGCCAACCGCTGCTGCACGCCGGGCCAGATGGCCGATGCTCGCCGCGTCGCGGACCGGCTCGGCATCCCGTTCTACGTCATCGACACACAGGACGTGTTCCGCCGCACGATCGTGCAGTTCTTCATCGGCCGCTACGCAGCGGGCGACACGCCGAACCCCTGCCTGGAGTGCAACCGCCACATCCGCTTCGAGTGGCTGCTCAACCACGCGCTGGCGCTTGACGCAGAGTATCTGGCGACCGGCCACTATGCGCGCGTCCGCCGCGACGCCGACGAGACAGCGCATCTGCTGCGCGGCCTCGACCCGGCCAAGGATCAGAGCTACGTGCTAAGCGTGCTGACGCAGGATAAGCTGCGCCGCGCCCTGTTCCCGATTGGCGATTACGAGAAGCCGCGCGTGCGCGCTATTGCCGCCGATCTGGGGCTGCCGGTCGCGCAGAAGCACGACAGCCAGGACCTCTGCTTCCTGTCGGATGGCGATTACCGCCGCTTCCTGAAGCAGCATGCACCGCAGGCGGTGCAGCCCGGCCCGATCATCACGCGCGACGGGCGGACGCTCGGCGCGCACACCGGCCTACCGAACTACACCATCGGCCAGCGCAAAGGGCTGGGAATCGCCGCGCCAGAGCCGTTGTACGTCCTGGCGACCGAGCCTGCGGCCAACGCGCTGATCGTCGGTACGCGGAACGAGCTGGGCCGCAGCACACTGAGCGCCAACCGCGTCAACTGGATTTCAGGGGAAGCGCCGGAAAAGCCGTTCCGCGCCGAGGTAAAAATTCGCTATAAAGCAGCGCCAGCGCTCGCCTGGGTCACGCCGCGAGACGCCGAGCGCATTGATGTGGAGTTTGACGCGCCGCTGCGCGATGTCACCCCCGGCCAGGGCGCAGTCGTCTACGTGGACGACGAGTGCCTGGGCGGCGGGATTATCGCACGCTGTGGCTTCACCGGGGTTTAGCGGCGAGATCAACTGAGATCACCTGGTCGATTTATTTTCCTCAGCGCGCAGCGTTTCTTCAACATCCTCTGCTTTGCCTTCCGCCTGGCCGGGCGTCCGAAGGTACTCCACACATTCTGCCTCGCCTCGCTCGCCCTCGGCTTGACTGGGCAGGAATCGCGGCTCATTTGCCGGTCTCTGCGGCTCTTGATCGTTGTTCGCCATGAAACGCTCTCCATCGCTGTCCCGTCCATTTGAGCCAGCCATCCCAGGCCCGGCTGTTTGACATAAGCCACATTACAACAGGGCACGGTGGCACGCATGGGCGATCTGGCGAATGAGCGTGTAGGTGAGTTGGGGGGTTTTTGCCGGATGGTGCGAGAGCTAGAACCCGTTGATCAGCATATCCTGCACCTGCTCGCGGAACAGCAGCATAATCAGCGTGCCGATCACGATGTACGGGCCGTAAGGCAGCGGTGTGAACCAGCGGTGGCGGCGGCGCATTACCTGAAGCGCGAGGATATACAGCAGCGCGCCCACCGCCCCAGCGAAGACGGTGATCAGCGCAGCGAAGATGAACGCGCGCCAGCCGATCATGATCGCGCTCAGCGCGCCGAGCATTACGTCACCGAACCCGAACGCGATCGCACCCGGCTGCGTCGCGGCGGAGAACAGCACTCCGCCAAGGAACATCACGAAGTACACCGCGAAGCCGACCAGCCCGCTGATCACGTAATATCCGAACGAGCGTTCCGGGTCCGGTGGAGCGACCGCCGCCACGATCAGCGCGAAAACCGACGCCGGGACGATCACCGCGAACAGAATCAGCCGGTGCTCGACATCGATCACGGTGACCAGCAGCAGCACCGCGACGTAGACCATCCAGATCGGCAGGCTGCGCTCGTCGCGGAAGGCGAGCGCCATCGCGCCATAGGCCAGCCCCAGCGCGATCTCGACCAGCGGATAGCGCCAGCTTAACCAGCGGCCAGGCGGCGGAGCGGCGCCGGCAGGCGGAGAAGCATCTGGCGTGCTTTCACTGGCAGATATGCCCGCCGCATTCGGCAGCGAGACGCTCGAAAAAGCGGGGCGCGGCTCCGCGCCGGGTGGCGGCTCGCGCTGGCCGGTCAGGAAGGCCAGTATTCCGAGCCAGGCCGAGGGCGCGCGCGGCGTGCCGTCAGGATAGTGCGGGCGGCCCGGCGTGCGGCGCATCGGCAAGTCGTCAGCCAGGACATTCAGCGCGCCGCCGATCACGATTCCCAGCAGGGCGGCGGCCAGCGCGAGCAGTATCTCCATGCGATCCTGTCCTTCGCGTGTAAAACGGGCAACGGCTTACTGTCCGGGGCGCGACAGCGCTTCCGGCCGGTCGAGAATGTACGGTGCGGTCGGCGTCGGCGGGCCGGGTGGCGGCGGCAGCAGGCGCACCGCGCTCACCAGCACGATCGCGCTCAGCACAAGCGCGACCAGAATCAACAGAATGACCCGGCCGGCAACACGCGGCTCGCTCATAGCACGCTCCTCTGCCGGGCATTATACCAGAATGTGCGCCGCGCACACGCACAGCGGCCAACCGCTGCATTCGCCCGCCAGATATGCTTTTTCGCCCCAATTCTTGGGGATGTTGATCACGACCGATTGCCCGTGCGTGTCATATGTTCTATAATAAGGGTGAAGCCGTTAGCGGGTGCCGGGCACGGCAGCCGGCCAGTGAGCGAGAAAGGGACGGCCATGTTCGCCCCAAGCGCAAGCATCTTCGGCGATCTGTTCGCAGATAACATCCTCAACGTGATTTACGCCGCTGCGCTGTTCATCGGCGTGATCTACGCGCTGTTCCTGATGTTCTTTCACGGAATTGGGGACGCGCTCGGCGACCTGGACATCGGCACCGATGTAGACACCTCACTCGATTTGGATTCCGATGCGGCGGGTGAGGCTTCCGGCGTGAGTATGCTTGCCATCGCAAGCTTTATCTCGGCGTTCGGCGCTTTCGGTCTGATCGCCGTGACGCTGCTCGGCGCAGGCTCGGCCGCCAGCCTGATCGCGGCCCTGATCGGCGGCGTGGTGATGGGCCTCGCCGCGCAGGCCTTTTTCGTCTACATCCTATCGCCGACTGTCAGCAGCGAAGTGCGCCAGACGCTGCTGGTCGGCATGGCGGCTGAGATCATCACGCCTATTCCCCCGGCCGGGATCGGCCAGGTGGCGCTGGTGGTCGAAGGCAGCCGCATGACGTACTCTGCCCGCGCAACGTCCGACGGCGAGGCGTTTCCGCGCGGCACGCCGGTCCGCATCGAGCGGATCGTCGGCGGCGTCGTGTACGTCACGAGCATTGCGTAATCCGTGGTCACGCACCCAAGAAGCGCACCCCGCCGATCACCTGATCCGCTAAGAAAGGACATAGAGCTATGAATCCGGCTGTCGGGGCATTTGTCATCTTGTTATTCCTGTTCATCGTTTTCACGCTGGTGGCGGTCTGGGCCACGCGCGTGCGCAAGGTCGGCCCGAACGAGGTCCTGGTGATCTCTGGCCGCCGCCGCCGCAACCCCGCGACCGGCGAGATTGAGCCGTATCGCATCGTCAAGGGTGGGCGCGCGTTCATCTGGCCGATCCTCGAACGAGTGGACGTGCTGCTGCTGGAAATCATGACAATTGAGGTCATGACCGATGATGTGTACACCAAGCAGGGCGTCCCGGTCACGCTCGAAGGTGTCGCGCAGATCAAGATCGCCAGCGACGATGTGTCGATCCGCACCGCCGCCGAGCGGTTTCTGTCGAAATCCACCGACGAGATACGCAACGTCGCGCACGAGACGCTGGCGGGCCATCTGCGCGCCATCATCGGCACGCTGACCGTCGAGGAAATCTACCGCGAGCGCGACAAGTTCGCCCAGAGCGTGCAGGACGTGTCCGCCAGCGATCTGGCGAACATGGGCCTGGGCATCGACAGCTTCGTGATCAAGGATGTGCGCGACAAAGAGGGCTATCTTGAGGCGCTGGGCCGCCCGCGTATCGCCGAAGTGAAGCGCGACGCCACCATTGCGGAGCAGCTCGCCTTCACCCGCGAGGCTGAGGCCAAGCGCGACTACGCGCTCCAGCAGGCCGCCTACGATGCCGAGGTGAACCGCCAGCGCGCCGAAGCCGACCTGGCCGGAACGCTCCAGACGAACATCACCAACCAGAAGGTGCGCGCCGAGGAAATCCAGATCCAGGTTGTCGAGCGCCAGAAGCAGATCCTGGTGCAGGAGCAGGAAGCTCTGCGCCGCGAGCGCGAGCTGGAAGCGACCATTCGCAAGCCCGCCGAGGCGGAGCAGTTCCGCATCCGCACGCTGGCCGACGCCGACCGCTTCTCGATTGAGGCGCACGCCACCGGCGAAGCCGAAGCGATCCGCCTCCGGGGCGAGGCCGAGGCCGACGCCATCCGCGCTAAAGGTCTGGCCGAGGCCGAAGCGATGAAGCAGAAGGCTGCCGCCTGGCAGAACTACAACCAGGCCGCGCTGATCCAGCAGCTCATCGAGGCGCTGCCCTCAGTGGCTGAGGCAGTCGCCAGCCCGCTGGCGCAGACCGATCGGATCGTGGTCATCAGCAACGGTGACGGGGCGGGCGCGGGCGCGTCGAAGATCAGCGGTGACATCGCCGCGATCATCGCCCAGGTCCCGGCCACCGTCGAAGCGTTGACTGGCATGAACCTGACCGAAGCTATCAGCCAGCTTCCGGGCGTTATGAGTAGCGTCAACGAACCGGGCAACGGTCGCCCGCAGGCTGCGACAACCGAGGTGACCAAGCCGAGTGAGTAAGCACGTCAGCCGCCCAGGTCGCCTCACGGCGCTGGGCAGGTCTATCCGTCACGCAGGGGCACAGCGCGTCTGGCCCCTGCTGCGTTCCCGGCCCTACGTGGCGATTCTGGCGGTAGTTCTGGCGCTGGTTTTCTGCGCGTCGAGCGTGATCGGGCTGCGCGTCGCGCTCGGCCTGCGTGACCGCCCGCCGGGCATTCCTGCGGCGACTGCAACCGGCGTCCCGGCCACGATGATCGCCCTGCCTACCATCCCGACTATTCCCCCCGCTGCCGCCCCGCCGACCGCCGCTCCGACGCCGATTCCGACCGTGACAGGCGTCGTGTTTGACTCGTCAGGCGCATACGCTTTCCCGGTTGCAGGCGATCCGGCCACCTATCGCTGGGCGCACTATCACTGGGATGGGACGAACGCCGCTGACATCGAAGCCCGCTTCGGCCTGACGCGCGCCCAGTTCGAGGCAGCTACCCGCGCGCCGCTGGTTGCGATTACGTCTGGCACGGCGCTGCATCACAGCGGCAATATCGGCGGGCTGGGCTACGTGGTGCAAGGCGACGACGGTATCGACTATTACTACGGGCACATGTCCGAGCTGTGGGTGCCAGACGGCACGCGCGTCGAGGCCGGGCAGCCGCTGGGGCGCATCGGCAATACCGGCGCGACGGCCCGGTTCATCGAGCCGCATTTACACCTCTCGGTTGGCCCGCGTGACACGCTGTGGGACCAGCCCGCTTCGATCAACGCCGCCGAACAACTGCAAACGCTGTTCGGGCTGGCATGGCAGGCTCGCCCCACGCCAACCGTGCCCTTCGCCCAGCCTGCCGGCGCACCCGTTACCCACCCCGACGCGCGGATCGTGACGACGTTCGAGCGCGCGCAGGCGGGCGCCCTGGCTGAGCCAGCGGTCGAGATCGGCCTGGCGCCGGGCGCCGCCGAAACGCTTGACGTGGTGTCCACGCTCGATGGCGTGGTGAACGTCAGCCGCTGGACCGAGGCTTATGGCACGCGCATCCAGATCACTAACGAGACGGCGGACAGCACCGTCGTCATCTCCGGTGTGCAGGAGTGGCTGGTCGAGGATGGTGACGTGGTGACGCACGGGCAGGTCGTCGGGCGCTGGAACCCGGCGCAGCAGCCCACGCTGCACTACATGATCTACCAGAACGGCGTGCTGATCGACCCGACGCCGACGCTCGGCCTGCCGATCGCCGAGTAAGCGAGCCGCCGCGCGAGCCACACAAAGGTGATTCCGATCCAAAAACGGGGATGGTCAGCGAGACCAACCCCGTTTGGGCATACACGATGCGAGGTGCTGCGCTTGCGCGCCGCGATCAACTAGGCCGCGTCGTAGCCCGGCCCGGACTGGAAGAAATCGTAGTTCGGCTGGATGTCAACGGTCAGGTCCACCACTTCGCCGCCGTCTGCCGCGTAGCGCGGCCCGCCCAGCGGGTAACGCTCCTGCCCTGCCGCCATCTCGTAGGCCGCCGGGACTTCGTCCTCGACGAAGATCGCCTCAAACGGGCACTCCGGGACGCATGCGCCGCAGTCAATGCAGGTATCCGGATCGATGTAGTACCACGGCCATTCGTTTTCCGGCTGGCCGGGCACGATACAGTCCACCGGGCACACTTCGACGCAGGCGCCGTCGCGCAGGCAGAGGCTGGTGATAATATGGGTCATCGGGTGCTCCTCGCAGTTGTACAAAAGGAAGTGCAGGGCTTGCGCTCTACACGCCAACTATACGTGATTCTTCTCCGTTTTCCATGTGACGAATACACGCTAGAGCGCGTGACGTTAGGCACAGCGGCCCGCGCGCCCGCCACAGCGCCCACATCATAGATCACATCACCTCAAACGCCAAATCAAACTTTGTGAAAAATCAATGAAATCACACGGAAACAAAAACAGACCCCGTCGCCGTGAACAGGGCCTGTCAGAAATCGGATCAGGCGCGGCAGAAGCTAGAGCGTGTTATGCACTTGCGCGCCGGGTAAAGTCCCCCATCCCCCGGCCCCTTGCCCCCAAAATGAAGGAAGGGGAGACCGCTCTGTTTTTTTCCTTCCCTCGTTCTGGGGGAAGGAAAGCCGACCGCAGGTCGGAAGGATGGGGGGGGTGGCCTGGAAACCAGACCACGAAGTGCATAACAGCCTCTAGCCGCGCGCCGCCGCGAAGCGCTCGGCCACGTCCGCCCAGTTGACCACGTTCCACCAGGCAGTAACATACGCGCCGCGATTGTTCTGGTACTTCAGATAATAGGCGTGCTCCCAAACGTCGAGTACCAGCAGCGGAACAACACCCCACTGCGTCAAGTTCTGGTGCTTCTCAGCGGTCAGCACCTCAAGCTGCCCGGCGTTAGGCTCCCAGACCAGCAGCGCCCAGCCGCTGCCCTCGACTGCGCCAGCAGCAGCGCCAAACTGCGCCTTAAAGGCGTTGAAGCTGCCGAAATCCTTCGCGATCTGCGCGGCGAGATCGCCCGACGGTTCACCCGGGCCGCTGCCTGCCGGGGCCATGTTCGGCCAGAAGATGCTGTGCAGGAAATGACCGGAGCCGTGGAAAGCCGCCTCGCGCGACCAGTGCTTAACCAGCGCGAAATCACCGGCCTCGCGGGCTGCAGCCAGTTTGTCGAGCGCAGCGTTCAGCCCATTGACATAGCTGAGATGGTGCTTGTCGTGATGCAGCCGCATCGTCTGCTCGTCGATATGCGGCTCCAACGCGTCATACGCGTATGGTAGCGGGGGAAGCTCATACTTGTTCGCCATTCTTCTCTCCTTGTGTCACACCACCGCTGATCAATCACGGCGCGTGGAAATGCGTGAGCGCGCCGCGAGGGCCGACGCAGTACGAATTCAAGAGGATTATAAGGACGCGCCGCGCGCCACGACAACCAAACACTGGCTTTCTATCATACTTTTAACGCCGATGCGCCCTTTTCCGGCTGATTTCTCCGTTCGACAGCCTATGCTATACTGCGCATTGGGGAGCGGAATGGCCCTTCATGGGGCGACAATGCGGCGGCCATGACTCAGATCACGATTCTGTACACCGGCGATATTCACGGGCGCGTGGAGCGACTGACCCGTGCGGCCTACCTCGCGCAGATTCACCGCTATGAACTGACAGCGGTAGGCCGTCACGTGCTGCTGCTCGACGCGGGCGACGCGGAAGAGCGCCAGTTGCTCGAAAGCGAGCTGACAAAAGGCGCGGCCATGTTCCGCCTGCTGAAAGCGGCGGGCTACAACGCCAGCGCGGTCGGCAACGGCGCAGCCCTGACCTATGGCCCGCAGGCGCTGGCGTCGATCGCTCAGAGCAGTGGGCTGCCGCTGGTCTGCGCCAACATGCTGACGCGCGATGTGCATCCCACGCCGGTACCCGGCACCAGCCCGACACTGATCATCCCATGCGGCCCGGTGCGCGTTGGCCTGCTGGGTCTGACCAGCCAGATGAATGGCCTCTACGAGCGCCTGTACCCCGTCAAGATGCCGGATGTGCTGGAGGTAGCCTGGCGCTATGCCCACACCCTGCGCGCACAGGGCTGCGAGGTTGTGGGCGTGCTGTCGCACCTCGGTTACGATCTCGACGTGCAGCTTGTCCAGGCGGTACCGGACCTCAGCTTCGTGATCGGGGGGCACTCGCACACGCTGCTTGATTACCCAACCGAGATCGGCGGGGTGCCGATCTGCCACGCCGGGCACTTCGGGCGGCACCTGGGACGGCTGGACCTGACGCTCGACGGGCACGGGCGCGTTGCCCACTGGTTCGGCCAGCTTATTCACGTGCCGGAAGATGGCCCCGAAGCGCCGGAAGTGCTGTACGAGTGGCGGCGCATCCAATCCGAAGCGAGCCGCGCTGTACGCGAGACGGTCGGGCACCTAAACGACGCGGTGGACCTCGCCAGCGATCGTGCCTGCGGCATGGGCCAGCTTCTGGCCGATGCGCTGCGCGTGCGCCTTGAAGCCGACGCCGCGCTGTGCATCACCGGCCATCTGTACAGCAGCCTGCCCGCCGGGCCGGTGTCGCTTGGCGACCTGATTCGCGCCTGCCAGTCTTCCGCCAGCGCCGGGTGGGCCTGCCTGACCGGGGCACAGATATTGCGCGCGCTGGAATTCGGCGCTGCGCCGGATGTCTGGCAGCAGACGCCGCACACGCTACGCGGCAACCCGGCAGGCGTAATCCAGGTGTCCGGCCTGAGCTACCGGCTCGACCACACCGCGCCAGCCGGTAAGCGCGTATCCGACGCGCGAATCATGGGCCGCCCGGTCGAACGCAGCGCGACCTACCGCATCGCCGCGACCGACTATGAGCTGATGCCGCAGCGCGGCTACGTGCCGGATATCGACCTGAGCGCGGTGACATTCGACCCGCGCGTCCAGCTCCGTGAGATTTTGCAGGATCACCTCGCAGCGTTCAACCCGCTGGCGCCGGGCCTGCGCCCACGCATCCT
>JADLHR010000188.1 GCA_020848665.1 Anaerolineae bacterium | reverse complement strand
GAGGCCGAGATGTGTGTTCTGCGATAACCGCCCCCGAAAGGTCATCATGACCCGGCCAGGTCGGCGCATGGTGAACGTGGTCGACAGCCCGTTGACATAGTTGTAGTTGTCGAGCGTCGTCTGTTCCTGAGCGCTGTTGGTCAGGGTGATCACCGGCGCCTGGAGCCGGCTGGTGTCCACCCAGCAGCGCACCACCGACCCTGCCGCGCCGGATTCGAGCAGCCGGGCGATGTAGTTAGGCCCATGCCGGACATCGGCTGCTCCGGCGGTCGCGCTGGTGCCCACCGCATCGCCAGCGCCACAGTTGACCGCCAGCTTAATCAGCCCAATCCCCTGCACCGTCATCAGCCCATAGCCGTTGTTCGGGATGATGGACGCGATCACCCCCGCGGTGTTCTGGTCCGCGACGGTGGTCGTGAACACCACCTCGACCGGCGACCAGTCGTTCCAGGCGACGATGTGGCCGGGATACATCGTCTGGCCGGAGACGTTCTTGACCATTCGCATCACGCCGGGCGCGCTGTTGACGAATTCGCGCCGGTCGGAGATGGCGCTCGCCGCAATCGAGCTGACGCCGTTCGCGACGGTCACCAGCGCGAGCGGCACGTCGTAGTACGGCGCGGCGGACTTATCGAGCGCCGGCTCGGTCGGGGCCGCCGACGGCGTGCCCTGCCGGACCACCAGCCGGGCCTCTTTGGTGATGAAGTCGGCGCGCAGCACCACGTAGTCATAGCGCGTGTAGGTCGCGTGCGCGGCGGCGATGACCAGGTTGGAAGACGAGTCTTTCCAGAGCGCCAGGCCGTTGGCCCAGCCCGAGCCAGCCGAGATATCGACCGACAGCCCCGCGCCTGGCGTCACCTTGAAGCCGTTGTCAACCGGCGAGTAGATCAGGCCGTCATCCGAGACGGCTGTCCGCAGCGGCGCCAGGAATCCCTGCTGGAACTCGCGCCAGGCTGCCGAGCCAATCGAGATACCGTCGAAGGGGATTGCGTTGAGTAGGGACATGTTGTCTCCGCGTTATAGGCTGAAATACTGCTGCCGGTAATGAATCTGGACGGCGGTCGCGTCGGTGCGCCCGGTGACGACCGCCTTCAGATGGTTGACGCCGCCGGGCACGCCCTCGAAGATCGGCGCGAGCAAGGCCCCGCCTGCCGGGCGCAGATTGAAGGCCATCAGCACCGAGTCGGGCATCCACAGCTCGCCCCAGCGCGAGACGCCGCCGCCGTCGACCAGCGACTGGCGGCCCGGCGTCAGGTCCAGGAAACGTTTCTCGCCGAGCGTCAGGGGCGCCGCCAGCCCCACAATCGCCCCGGTGGACTCGTTGACCAGGCGCAGCGTGGTGTACGGCCCATCGACCTCGATCACCGGCCAGGCCGGGAAGTCGCCGGTGTACTGCACTTCGACGGCAATCGCCGAGTAAAAACCCTCGAAGGCGATGGGGAACGTAATCGGGAACTCCAGCGCCCCGCCAGCCTGGTCGAGCCGCAGCGTGGTCGGCGCGGCGTCCTGGAACAGCGGGTTGTGCGCCACCAGCGCGATCTCCGTCTCCCAGCCTTCCCACTCGCTCTCGTCGTCCCAGTCGGGCGCGCCGTCCGGCCAGCACAGCAGGTCGCGGGCCGTACCATCCGCCCGGATGTGACGCAGCGCCAGCGGGCCGCCCCGGTTGAAGCGCAGCGCCTCGACCAGCGCGCGCCGGGCCGCCCAGTAGTCCGCGCGTCGCTCCGCCAGCGTGAACAGCGTCAGGCGCACGCTGCGCGGCTCGATCAGGTAGCTGCGCACCGTCGGGAACGGCTGGCGATAGCCCTGGAACGTCTGGTAGCTGGCGCCGGGCATCCCACGTCCGCCGATACTCAGCACCGCCTGGTCGAAGCCGTCACCGAGCGTGAAGACCTCGCCATCGGGGGTGATAATCTGCTCGACTTCGCCGACTTCGTGCGCTACAAACATCGCTCGCCCTCGTTAGTGAAACGCGACCCAGGTCGCGCCGGTGTCGCCGTAGAACTTGTTGTCAGCCGTCAGGAACACCACGCGGCCCTTCTTCCCGGCTGGAGGCAGTGTGTCCACCAGCGCCACGCCGCCCGCTTCCTCGGCGCGGGATGGGCGGCTTTCCAGCGCGGCCACGCGCCGCTCCAGGTCGCGGATCGGCGCCATCAGCCGCTTCCAGTACAGGTCGAAGTCGTTCAAATCTGGTACCTCACCAGTTCCGGCTCGACGGTCATGCCTTCGGCGTTCAGCGTGACGGTCACCCCCGCCACGCGCATGTCAAACTCGACGCCCGCGACGCCCGCGTTGACCAGGTCGCCCAGGAACCAGTCGCGGAGATACAGCAGCGCGCCGTCCGGGTCGATGGTGAAGGCCAAGCGCGTCTGTTTCTCCAGCGCGGCGATCAGCGCCGCGTCGGCCTCAGCAAAGAGGTCGTCGACGGTCGTGTACTGATTGGCGGTGACGCCGAACTCACACCGGTTCCAGGGCGACTCGTCCAGCGCAAGCGTGCTCCTGGTATAGACAAACCGGTCGCCCGCTGGCCCCTGCCCGAAGACGTAGACCGCGTTCTGTTCCTCGCGGTAATCCTGCTCCAGCTCTGGTTCGACCATCGAGCGGTTGTCGAGCGAGAAATAGACGACGGGCGCGAGCGGCCAGTTGGTCGCCTTGCGCCGGTCCGCGCCAAGCGTCCCGATGTGCATCGGCATATCGCCCGCGCCGGCGTCGAAGTCGATCCAGAAGTCAATGCGCCCGGCGACGGCCAGCTTCTTGAGCAGTTCCAGGACCTTCGTTTCGCTGGACTGCTCGCGGAACGGAATCGGGTCGCCCGCTGGCGTGCGCGGCGTGAGGTACAGGCCGGTGATGCTGCGCTCAGGCCGCAGCGCCGGGGTGATGCACTGTTCTTCGACCACCTCGGCGATGATCTCGCTGGCGACGGCGTGCTTGGTGGAATAGCCGTTGGCGGCCAGCGGGTCGTCGTCGGCCAGGAAGATGCGCCGCGCCAGCAGGTGTTCTAGGCCCACCGCCCCGATGACCAGCGCGTCGTCTGGCTCGCCCGGCAGCAGGATCGACTGGCGCACCAGGTAGGCGCCTTCGTCCTGCAGCGCGCCGCCGTCGACCGAGACCAGCACTCGTACCAGCGTGTCGCGTGTGGTGTGTAGCGGGAGCGCGCGCGACACTGGCAGCGTGAACTGGAGCGCCCCGTAGTTGTTGAGCTGGCGCGAATACTTGACTTCGCTCAGGCTGCTGGCGTCGAGCAGGTCGGCCAGGGCGCGGTCGTGGTCGTAGAACGCGAGTTGGTACAGGTAGTCGGTCATGCGCCGAAGGCCCTCGACCGCGCCATCGCCAGCCGCATCGACTGGCTGCCGTAGGTGTTGAACGTGTTGTGGTTCGTCACGCTGCCCCCGCCGCCCTGGACGTTGACGACCGGCGCCGGGCTGCTGCCCATCTGCACCGGCACCATCGCGTTCGCCAGGCGGTCCATCGCGCTGACCCACCGTTTCGGGAAGACCGACAACCGCTGCGCGCCCGACGCGGCCAGCACCTCGCCGGCGTGGACCTTGAGCAAGCCCTGCCCGAACAGGCCGCCGCGCGCCGCGCCGGGAATGCCGCGATCACCGCTATCCAATGGCGTAACGCCGACGCGCCCGAAATACTGCAAGTCGATGGGCGAAAACTCCACACTTCCGCCGAAGGGCAGCTTATTCCACTGTTCCATCAGCCAGTTGATGTCCTTGATGACGCTGTTGACCATCGTCTCGAATGCCTCGATAAACCAGTTGGCGACCGAGACAGCCGGGTCTTTGATGTACTTCGTCAGGAAGGCGCCGACGCTGGCCATGACGTCGTGGAGAACGCCGCCTTCTTCGTTCTTGAAGATGTTGTTGACCTTGTCGCTGAAGGAATTCAGCGTTGCGCGGATCCCGCCTTCTTCGATCCCAAACATGTTCTCGAAGGTCGAGAAAAGGTTATCGAGCGAAAAGTTGTCGAAGATCGCAGGGATGTCTTTCTCGAAGATGGTCTTAAGGTCAGACTTCACACTCTCGACCTTGTTGAGAATCGAACCGTCCACGTCGGCCCCGCCAAACAGCGTGTCGAAGGTGTCCTTGATGTTGTCCAGTGACAGGCTGCTGAATGTGCCGCCTTCGCCGAACAACTCGTTCCACTTCGTGTTGATAGTCGTCTTGAAGGTGTCCCAGGTGATGCGGACTGAGCCAGTCTCGCCGAACAGCCCGTTCCATTTCTCCTCGAAGGTGTCCACGAACCCCTGGATTTTCGTCTTGAGCGAGTTCTCGCCGTCTCCAAAGACATCATCGAAAGCCTGGCTAATCTTCTGGAAGCCGGGCGAGTCACCGATCTTCTTAATCGAGGTCTGGAGCTTCATCTGGTTGACGGTGAAGGCGTTCATCTGTTTGGCGACGCCGGGCGTCATAAACGCGTCGGTGAAGGCCGCGCCCATGTCGCCGAACAGCGCGTTGATTTCCTCATTTGTGACGCCCAGGAACTCGCCGACGCTGTCCGTCAGGTCCGGGAACGCGCCACCGCCGCCACCGCCAGCGACCGGCTCAGCCGCCTCCCCGCCGCCGCCCGCCGCCTCCTTTACCGCCTTGGCGGCTTTCTCGGCGCTGATGGTCAGCGCCTCCTCCGGACGGGTGCGCCGCTCCTGAATGGCGAGCATGGCGCGCAGGACCGCCTGCTCGGACTGCTTGAGCGCGAGCTGGTACTCGGCGTCGGCGGTCATGTCCTGCCAGAGCGTCTTCTGCTTTTCCAGCGCCTCGTTCTGGCGGTCGAGCGCGCGAACCGCCTCGGCATCCAGCCCGCCTTTGGAAAACTGCTGGAGCGCCGCGTCAAGCCGCCGCTTCATCGCGTCTTCGGTTTTCTGGAGGGGTTCGAGCACCGACTCGGCGTAGGCTTTCGCCAGCGCCAGCTGGTCCAGGAACGGCTGCAGCTGCTCGTCAAGCTGCTCTAGCAGCCGCGTGACCTTGTCGTGCGTCAGGAGCGTGATGTCCCCCAGCAGGTCATCGACGCGGCCCATCATGTCGGAGACGGGCGCCAGCGAGACGCCGGTGAAGCCTTCGAGCCAGGAGCGCATCACGTTGGCCGCGCCCTGGTCGATCTGCGCGAGCGGCCCCTTCGGCGGCGGCGAGAAGCCCATCAGGAAATCGGCGATGAACTCGGCGATGGCGATCACCGCCGGGAAGATGAGCGTGTTGGCCGCCCACAGAATCCCCTCGGCATACGCGCCAAACGTCCGGCCTGCCGCCTGTGCAAACGAGACCGGGTCGAGCAGTTTCACGAACGGCTCGACAATGTACTTGATGACGATGTCCTTGATCGGCGCGAACAGCTTCGCCGCCTGCTGCGCGATCCACTGGAACGCGCGACCGAGCGCGCGCAGCGTCCCGACCACCACCACAACCCAGCGGTGAATGAGGTTGAGCACCGGCGCGATGATATCGCCGATGGCGCTCTTGAACAGGTTGAACGCGGTCAGCAGCGGCCCGAAAATGGTATTCGCCAGTTCGTAGAAGAGGGGGATGATGATATTCTGCAGCGGCCAGGCGATGGCGCTGACAATCGTGTCGGCGACCGCGACCAGGACGGTGAAAATTGGCTGCACCGCCAGCGCGAGCTTGTCCAGCGTGTTAGTGATGGTGGTCTGGATACGCGCCATATACTCCGACGCCTGGAGCGCAGTCTGGCCGTACATCTCGACGCCTTCCCGCCCGGCGGCCAGCGTGGCGTTGAGCAGCGCGATCTGCTTTTCTTCCGCCGTCAGCTGGTCGACGGCCTTGCCGATGGACCGGGCATAGGCTTCGTTCGCTTCGCTGACTTTGAGCACCAGGCCCGTGTTGTCAATCAACATCGGACTGCTGCGCTTGACGCCCGACACCAGCGACTGGAACAGGTGGTCGACGCTCTCGCCGGTGGCGCGCGACTGCGCGCGCGCAATCTCCAGCATCCCGGCCAGCCCACCGCCCTGACCGAGCGCCGCTGCGAGCTGCGGCCCAGCGCCCGCCAGCGCCACGTTCGACTGGCGCAGCAGCGTCATGTCGTTGATCGTCCCGGCAGACGCTTTGCGCAGGTCGCCGAGCAGGACCGTCGCCGTGGTGCCCGCGCGCTGCGAGACGGCGTCGAACGCCTGCACCACGCCGGTCATGGCCGCGCCGCGCATCCCCAGGCCGACCAGCGCCGCGCCGAGCGCCACAGCTCCGGCGGTTGTCAGGCTCATGGCGGCGCCCATACGACCGATCTCGCCCGTCAGGCCGGAGACGAGATTGATTGCCCCACCAAGCTGCGGCGAAATCCGCCCGATGGCGAGTCCGAACTGGTCGAACTGGCCGGTAAACGTCTTGAGCCGGTCGAGCGCCCCCTGCGGCACGACATCGCCCAGCCTGAGATTGCGCAGCCCGGACGTTTTCGTGGCGGCCTTCTGGAACGACGCCTGCAGCTGGTCAGACGCGCGCTGCGCCGCCTTGACGCCGGAGATAAAGCTCTGCTGGCCTTGCAGCTCAAGCCGTAGCCCGGTGCGTTCTAGTCCCACATCGTGTTCCTCAGCCCTTCAAGTTCCATCTGGACGTTGTGCGCGGCGATCACCCACGCCTTACAGTCGGAGTACCGGACGGTGTCCACCCAGCGGTCGTCACCGGGCAGCGCCAGGTATTGCGGCCAGGTGTATCCCGCCCAGTGCGCTGCGATGCGCTCAGCCTGCAGCCGGCTCTGCTGAATCTCCGGCGGACGCCGCCCGCGCTTGCGTTTCTTCTGGTTGCGCAGCGCCTGGCGTGCGCTGAGCCTGCTCAGCGGCTCCCACGGCGCTCCCGGCGCCTCCCGAAACTCCGCTCTGAAACATGGCCTCGGCGCGCTCAAGCCCTTCCTCGGTCGCGATCGTCAGCGATGTGACCGTGTCGAAAAAGTGCTGCATCGCCTGGTCGTCGGGCAGCTTCGAGGCCAGCCAGGCGAACTTGATGTCCATCTCGCCGCCGAAGCCGAGCTGCTTCCACAGGGCCGCTACCTCCGGCGGCGGGCTGTCCTCGACACCGATGAGGAACACCAGCCGCGCCATGCGCGCGCTGCGTTCGGCGTGCCAGGTCGCCAGGTCGGCGCGGTAGCGCGCATACTCCTCTTCGGCCTCGCGCCGCTCTGGGTTCGCAAGCGCCTCAATCTCCTCTGGCGTCAGCACTGGCTCGTCATCACGCCGGGGGACGTGCTGCACCCCGCCGCCGGCCATTTTGACCGCGCGAACCGGCGGTTCGGGCTTCCCCGCCTCGCTCTGCGCGCCCAGGATCAGCATCGGCGAAATGCCGTGGATCGTCACCGTGGAGCCATCGCCGAAGCGGTAGCGCGCTCGTGGCAGCTGCGTTTTCGGGGCTTCGACCAGCGGCAGATCGTTGTCTTCGAGCCGTTTCGTCATGAAGTCCGCGGTGTAACCGTTCGTCATTTGTGCTCTCGTTTCGTCGGAGGCCGGGCCAGCCGGCCCCTGGTCACTTTGCCAAAATTGGCAGCGTTGCGTCAGCGCGGGTCGGTGCCCAGCGCGGCAATGCCGTCCGTGCCGTCGTCGGCCAGGCCAGCCGCCAGCACGAAGTTCGGGCCGCCAACCGCCAGCGCGTTCCAGCGATCGGCTGCCGGGACGGCGTGCAGCGAATCACGCTCGAAGTCGTTGCCGAACGAAGTCGTCCGGGCGATGTAGCCGTTGGCGACGCCCGTCCCGGCCACGTACCCGATCGCGCTCGACTCAGCCGAGAACACCAGCGCCGTGATCGCCGTCAGGCCCGGAATCCCCGTTGCCACCG
>JADLHR010000187.1 GCA_020848665.1 Anaerolineae bacterium | reverse complement strand
CCGATCCGGAGGTCAGCAGCCTGCGCCTGGTCATCAATCCGGAGCGGATGGTCATCAAAGAGACGCAGCGCACCTATACCTACCTCAACCTGTACGGCTACGCGGTCGATGCAGTGCTGGTCAACCGCGTCATCCCGCCGGAAGTCATCGATCCCTATTTCGACGCCTGGAAGCAGCAGCAGGCGGCCAATCTGGACTTCATCGGCGAGGCGTTCGGGATGCTGCCGGTGCTGCAAGCGCCGCTCTTCAATCAGGAGATGGGCGGGTTCGACAGCCTGCGGCGGCTGGCCGACGCGCTCTATGGTGACCGCAACCCCGCCGAAATCATGACCGCGAGCCAGGCCCATCACATTGAAAGCGACGGGCAGGATGGGTACTATCTGAGCGTGCCGCTGCCCTTCGCCGAGAAGGGCGACCTCGATCTCTACCGCACTGCTGACGAGCTGACCCTGCGCGTGGGGCCATACCGGCGCAATATCGTGCTGCCTTACGCGCTGTGGAATCTGGACATCGAAAATGCCCGGTTCGAGCAATCCCGGCTCCGCATCCACTTCACCCGGCGCGACGGCGTCGCGCGTAGCTGACCCGCCGAAGCCTCAGCCTGACTTCCAGCCAGCTAACATCCGGGTGGAGCTGGCGGCGTATCGCATTCACTGGCGGCGCTATCAGCGCACGCTGTGGTTTGCCGCGTGGTTGTTCGCGCGTGTCCTGCTGTGGGAAGTGGCGCTGCGCTGGCTGGCGGGTGAGGGTATCGTCCGGCGCGGGCGTCCGGCGCGGCTGAAACGCTGGGCGCATGAGTTCCGTGAGATGGCCGCCGCGATGGGCGGCGTGATGATCAAGCTCGGTCAGTTCATCTCCAGCCGGGTGGATATTCTGCCACCTGAAATTCTGGCTGAGTTGGCGACACTTCAGGACGAGGTGCCGACCGTCCCCTTCGCCGCGATCCGCTCTCGGATCGAAGACGAGCTGGGGCCGCTGGCAGAGCACTTTTCGGTTTTCGAGGAGGCGCCGGTCGCGGCGGCGTCGCTCGGCCAGGCGCATCGCGCGCGTCTGCCGGGCGACGAGCATGTTGTCGTCAAAGTGCTGCGTCCCGGTATTCACTCGCTCGTGGCGACCGACCTCAAGGCGCTCGGCGTGGTTGCTGGCTGGGCAATGAAGCTGCCGTTTATCCGGCGCCGCGCAAACGTCCCGGCCCTGCTCGACGAGTTCAGCGTCGTGTTGTGGCGCGAGCTGGATTATCGCCAGGAAGCGCGCCACGCCGAGCGTTTCCAGGCGATGTTCGCCGCCGACCCAGGCGTGTACATCCCGCAGGTCTACCCCGCCTGTTCGACCGGCTCCGTGCTGACGCTGGAAGATGTCAGCGCGATCAAGCTCACCGACTACGCGGCGATCAGCGCCGCCGGGGTGGACCGGCGAGACGTAGCCCGGCGGCTGGTGGATACCTACCTGGAGATGGTATTTGTCGAGCGTTTCTTCCACGCCGACCCGCACCCCGGCAACCTGTTTGTCTATCCGCTGCCAGCAGATGCGCCTTCCGGTAACGGCCAGCATCGCTCCGGGAAAGACCTGCTGGGACGCCCGTTCTACCTCGTCTTCGTCGATTTCGGGATGGTCGGCCACCTGACGCCAGAGATCGCCCGCAGCCTGCATGAGACGCTGCTGGCGCTCACCACGCGCGACGCGCGCCGGTTGGTGCAGTCGTACGAGAGCCTGGGCGTGCTGCTGCCCGGCGCAGACCTCGGCCGGATCGAGGCGGCGGCCCGCGCTACCTTCGACCGCGTCTGGGGCCTGAGTATGGCGGAGATCAGCGCCATGCCGCTCTCCGAGGCCACCAGTCTGGCGAGCGAGTTCAAAGACCTGCTGTTCTCGCTGCCGTTTCAGGTTCCGCAGGATTTGCTGTATCTGGCGCGTGCGGTGGGCATCCTGACCGGCATGGCGACCGGTCTGGACCCAAACTATGACCCCTGGCATGAGATTCTGCCGTTTGCAACCCGCGTGTTGGGCGGGGACGGCGCGCTTCCCACGCTGCCATCGCATTCGCTGCGCGACACCGGGCTGGACCTGCTGCGCCGGGCTGCGCAGCTTCCACTGGTCGCCGAAGACGTGCTGCGCCGCGCTGATCAGGGCGCGCTGGTTGTGCGGGCGGCGCCGTCTGCCGATCTCGACCAGCGGCTGGCGGCGCTGGAACGGGCGCAGCGGCGTACTACGAGCGCGGTCATGTTCGCGGCGCTGCTGGTATCCACCACGATCCTCTACGCGGCGGGAGAGCATGTCCTCAGCGCGCTCGGCCTGGGTCTGAGCGGGCTAACCTTCTTGCGTCTATTGTTACCGAGCGCTCCACACTGACCTAAGTAGCCAGGCAAAAGGCACTCGCAACCCGTTGACACCATCTGCGCCTCCGTTTACAATTAACCATGTGGAACAGGTTGTTGGCATTACCGGCACGATCAAGGAGCGCACCCGGTGGACTCGTACCAACATGCCCCGGGTGCGTCATTGTTTGTCGGGGCCAGGCCCGCGCCACGCGCACTCAGTTTGAAGGATAAAAGGAGTACCATCAACATGTCAGAACGTCTCACCGGCGTGGTCAAGTGGTTCAACGCTCAGAAGGGCTACGGCTTCATCCAGCCTGAGAACGGCCCCGACGTGTTCGTGCACTACAGCGCGATCACCGGCAGCGGCTATCGCAACCTGGAAGAAGGCGAGCGGGTGGAGTTTTCGATCACCGAAGGACCGAAAGGCCCGCAGGCGGCCGAGGTCGTGCGCGTCGGCAACAACTAGTCATATTCTCGTCTCGTAAACCAAACGCCCTGGGCATCCCCCAGGGCGTTATTTTTGGTGGACCTGGCCGGGCAGAGCGAGTCGCCCGGCAGGCGCGGGCTACTCAACGTCGATTTTGACCTTGCCCTGAGCCTGGGCCGGGTCGATGTCCTTTGCCTTGGCGCGCATCTTGTCCAGGCCGGACTCGACGCCGTCAATCAGGCCATCCCACAGAACCTCCACGCTGGCCCGGTTCTCGTCCATCGCCTTCTGCGCGTGATCACGGAACTCGCGCGGGAACAGCGAGGCAATGGCCTTGCCGGTTTCTTCCAGCGCCGCCTGCTGGTGCTTCAGAAAAGCGCCCAGAGGGGACTGCTTCTTCGCGGCCGGGGTGGTTTCCGGCTGCATCTCGGCGTTTGTCATGGGTGTTTTCTCTCCAAAAACTCCTGCGTTTCCGATAAGACTGGCTGAACCGGCTGCGATGCGCTGCCACGACGATCGACTACGACTATCTACATTGTACTACGCGAACTGCGCGCTGGGGTTGCGCGGCCACGATCCTTAGTAGCCCTGCGCCGGATCGATCACGTTGAGCAGATCGCGGCGCGCCACATAGCGCGAAAGATTTTCCACGAACAGCGCGGCGGCCTTTTCCGCGTAGGTAGACGACATGCCGGAAATGTGCGGCGTGATAATCAGGTTGGGCAGCTTCCAGAGCGGGCTGTCTTCCGGCAGCGGCTCGGCGTCGAACACGTCCATCGCCGCGCCAGCAATCGCCCTCTCCTGGAGCGCGGTGCGCAGGGCGTCTTCGTCCACGACCCCGCCGCGTCCGATGTTGACCAGGAACGCAGTCGGTTTCATCGCAGCGAACGCCTCCGCGCCGAACATCTGCCGTGTCGCGTCGGTCAGCGGCGTAACAACGACCACAAAATCACAGTCGCGGACCATCGTGCACAGCGCCTCGGGGGGATAGAGCCGCGAGAAGTACGTACCGCCGGGGTCGCCGGTGCCCGGCAGCGCGTAACCGGTCTCGTCGGCAGGGTCGAGGACATTACGCTTGATCGCCAGCACATCCATCCCAAACGCGCTGCCGAGCCGCGCGATCTCGCGCCCGATGCTGCCGTAGCCGACGACGCCGAGCGTGCTGCCGCGCAGCTCTTGCGGGACCAGCCACTCGCGCTTGGCCGCCGATGCCCACTCTGACGTGCTTTGCAGGCGCAGCGCCATCAGCAGGCGATGGCCGAAGGCCAGCATCATCATAAACGCATACTCAGCCATCGTCGTCGCATGGATGCCGCTGGTGCTGGTGATCACTACCGTCCCGGACGTGGCGAGCGGCTGATCCATGAGCTGATCGACCCCGGCGTAATGCATCTGAATCCAGCGCAGCCGGGGCGCCTGCTCCGGCTCTGGAACCAGCCCGTTGGTATAGAGCACTTCCGCCTGTGCCCACTGGTTATCGGGCACGTCTTCCACGCTGCGCGCCGGATAATAATGCAGTTGAATGCGATCCGACACTGCACGAAAGGAATCGAGCAGTGCCTCGCTGAACTCGGTCGTCACCAGCACCGGGATTCGATCGGGCATACCGTCCTCTTTTCGCTGTCGTCACTCAGCGCCATTCCGCCGGGCGCGCCGCCCGGCCCACGCAGAGTCTATCAGAGGTCACGCGCTTCTGTCACAAACCGATTGAGACCTGCGCTGCATGGCCCGTTCTTGTCGGATCGCAGCCCGCCATCCATAATAGGCGTCATGCTCAAGGGACCAGACTCACCCGCCGCGCCGCAAAGGAGCGCGCTCATGAGTCACATTTTCGTCGTCTTTTGCCCAGAGGATGCGTCCTTCGCCACGCAGCTTATCGTCCAGCTTCAGCAGCGTGGAATGGTCGTCGAGCCGCTGCCCGACCCGTCCGACCCGCGCATGACGGCTCCTTCGGCGGACCCTGCGCTGCTTGACAATGCTTCGCACGTCATCCTGCTTGTCTCACCTGCCGCCGCCGCTTCCGAGGAGACAACCCGTCTCTGGACGCGCGCGCTAAGCAGCGGGAAAACGGTCGTCGCGGCGCAGCATCAGGTCGGCGCGCTGCCTCCGGCGCTGCGAAGCGTGGCCCTGATCGACTTTCGCCAGCCGTTTCTGCTGGCGGTCGAGGAGATGGTACGCCACCTGAAGGACACCGGCGCACCGATCCGCCCGCTGACCTATGAGCACCCGATGTTCAAGCCCGATCTGCTGCCGTCTTCGCTGCCCGCAGAACGCTGCTGGCGCGACGACCGCCTGCGGATCAATTACGTGCTGCCGATGGTGCTGGATGAAGGCGAGCTGGGCGAGCTGCTGCCGCCATTCTTCGCGGCGGCAGGCTTCGCGTCCCGGCCTGGCGATCCGTCCGCGCTGAGCAGCGAACGCACGCGGCGCTTTCCGTGGTTCGACCCGCGCCGCGCGCGCCAAACGCTGCGGGTGATGCCCTATGAGGGCGCGCTGGTGGCCCGCTACCAGATGACGCGCACGCAGGTCGTGCTGTGGTTCCCCGCCCACTACCATACGCTCGACCGTGAGGCTGCCGCGCTGTTCCGCTACCTGGCGACCGGCTCGCCCGATGCGGACCTGCGCCCGGTCAACCTTCAGGCGCGCATCGCCCGGATGCTCTCGTGGCTGAGCGTCGTGATCGTCACCCTGATCGCGCTGACCCTCGGCTACCTTGTGCTGTGGCAGGCCTTCGGCCTGACATTCCACTGAGCCGTTCGTGGCCCCGCGTGTCATTCGCTTTTTGCCCGATGGTCACCGCCCGGTACAATGAGCCGGCGGATCGGCTAACCCCCAGGAGCGTGAGATGCCTGACTATCCTCTGGCGCTGCTGCTCGTCGGCGTTGCGGCGGGCGTGCTGTCCGGCATGTTCGGGATCGGCGGCGGCGTTGTGATCGTCCCGGCGCTGACGATTCTGTTCGGCTTCGAGCTGCAAAACGCGGTTGGCACGTCGCTGGTAGTGCTGATCTGGCCGCTGAGTATCTTCGCGGTGGCGGCCTACTACCGCGCCGGGCTGCTCGACGTGATGGCCTCGATCATGCTGGCGCTGGGGCTGGTGCTCGGCTCATTCTTCGGCGCCGAGATCGCGCTTAACCTGCCCGAAGACACCATGCAGCGCATATACGGCGCGTTCCTGGTCTACGTCGGATGGCGCTTTCTGGAGCCGCGCAAGCTGCTCGCGGAGCGGCGCGGCGCGGCTCCGCGTCTTGAAACATCGCATCCTGGTGACAGCGCCAAAGCGCATTGGCTGCCGATGCTGTCGATCGGGACGCTGGCCGGCGTAGGGGCGGGTCTGTTCGGCATTGGCGGCGGCCTGGTGATCGTCCCGGCGCTGGTCGAGTTACTGCACTACAGCCAGAAGCGGGCAGTCGGCACTTCGCTGGCGGCGCTGATGCCGCCGGTGAGCATCGGCGCGGTGGTCTCGTACTACAACGCGGGGATGGTCTCGCTCGCGGCATCGGCGGCAGTCGCGATCGGGCTGATCGGCGGGGCGTTTTTTGGCGCACGGCTCGCGCTCGGCCTGCCGTCGGGCACGGTCCGGCGGTTGTATGGCGCGTTCCTGCTGGTGGTCAGCCTGCGCTTCCTGCTCCAGCTTTAGCGCAGCCCGCGCCGCTTGTCGGATTGGCGCGACCTGTTCTACAATGCTGAAGTCTGCCAGAGCGCGTGCCCGTCTGCGTCGCCGTCTCATCGAAGCAGGAGTGTCGTCGTGAAGCGTTCAGGCGCGTGGAAAACGCCCCTCGCCGCCGCTCTGATGAGCCTGGGCGTTGCGCTCAGCGGGTGCGGCGCGCCTGCCACAGCCGCGCCACACGTAGCCCTGTTCCAGACCACGCCAGCGCGCCCGGTGCGCGTCGCCAGCTATACGCCGCTGCCGGGCGATACATCCGTCTTTACGTACACGCCCCTGCCCACCACAACGCCGACCGCCACGCCAACCGCCTCGGCCACCCCGTCGCCGGACGCGATTCAGCAGACCAACACCGCGATCGCGACCTATCGTCCGCCAACCCAGCCCTCGCCAACGCTCCCGCCGCCGAGCAGCACTCCTGCGCCGCCAACCTCAACGCCCACACCGCCCGATCCGCCGCTTGTCTTCTACAGCGACCGGCGCGGCCAGGAAGACATTTTTCTGCTGCTGCCGGATGGCGCGGTCCGCGCGCTGACCGGCGCCGCCTCGAACGAGCGTGAGCCAGCCTGCTCGCCGGATGGTCAGACGCTGGTCTACGCTTCTGACACGAGCGGGCGATTCCAGATCGTGGCGCAGCGGCTGGACAGCGGCGCGCCGATTGCGCTCACTGATTCAGAGGGTATGAACTTCGCGCCGGTCTTCAGCCCGGACGGCGGCACGATTGCGTTCGTCTCGACGCGCGGCGGAGGCGTCCCGGCGATCTGGCTGATGAACGCCGACGGCAGCCGCCAGCGACGGCTGACCAGCGGCTGGGGCCGCGCGACCTCGCCCGCCTGGGGACCGGATGGCCGCCAGGTTATCTACGCGGGTGAAGTCGCCACCGAGCAAGCTGAGCATTGGCGGCTGATGCTGACGATTGTGCAGGGCGAGGGTGAGGACCTGGGCGAATTCCCGATCCTGCCGCCGGAGATTTCCCTGGGTCACGAGGTCTGGCCGGTCTTTGACCCGGCAGGCGTGCGGATCGCCTTCAGCGCATGGGGTGACCTGACCGATCCGCAGACCGCCGACCTGTACCTGCTGGACTTCGAGCAGCCGGGGCCGGTGCCGCTGCGCGCCGGGGACGGGGCCGCGATCGCGTGGTCATGGCTTGACGCGGCGCGGCTGCTGATCTCAGTGGGCGGACCCGGCGACGTGCGCCTGGCCGCGCTCGACGTGGCGAGCGGGGCGCTCGTTCCGCTGACCAGCGGCGGCAGCTTCAACGGCGGCGCGCGGCCCTGCCCGGTCAATCCCGCGATCCTGCCGCCAGAGCCGCCACCCCCGCCGACTGTTACGCCGTCGCCCAGTCCTACTCCCAGCCCGACTCCCGGACCGGAGACAGCCGTTCCGCGCGTGCGCGGGCGCCCGCATAT
>JADLHR010000186.1 GCA_020848665.1 Anaerolineae bacterium | reverse complement strand
GTCCGCGCTGCGCGTGGCTTCTGCCCGGCGCATGCCTGGCATGTGCAGGACGCGATCAACGCCAGCGCGCTCGGCATTGCGGTGCTGTACGAGGGGGTGATCCGGCATCTGCTGGCGGATATGGGCATGGTCGAGCCGGGCGATGGACGGCGGCAGGTCAGCCAGGCGGAAAGCGCGCTCAGGCCGCGCGGGCCGTGCCCGGCCTGCGAGCACCAGGCGCGCGTCGAGGAGCATCTGCTGCGCAACCTGATGACGCACATTGGCGCGGCAGAGTTCGCCGAGGGATTCGCGGCGTCGGCGGGCCTGTGCCTGCCCCATCTGCGGCAGATGCTGGAGCAAAAGGGCAGCGCCGAGCACAAGGCGCAGGTCCTGACGATCCAGCAGGCGATCTGGAGCGCGCTCCAGGCGCAGCTCGCGGAGTTCATGCGCAAGCACGATTACCGCTTCACCGCCGAGGGCATGGGCGAAGAAGGCTCCAGCCCGCGCCGCTCGATCGAGGCGCTGTCCGGACAGAAGGGATTACGCTAGGCGCAGGCTGGTTTTCTCACCAGAGAGGGCGCTGCTATAATGCGATCTGGCTCTGGTCGGGCGGGGAGGCGGCTGCTTCATGGTGACGGCGACATTCGAGTCGTGGCGATTGTCGCGCCAGAATGTATGGCTTCTGCTGCTGTTTCTGCTGCTCACCGCCTTGTTCCTGCTGGCGCCCTGGTCTGGCGACGACTGGGGAGTCTATTACGGGGCGGCGAAGCGTGTGGTGAACAGTCAGCCGCTGTACGGCACGCTGATCACGCGCGCCCCTGACGCCTATTTCCTCAATCCGCCCTGGTTGGCGGTGGCGCTGACCCCGGCGGCGCTGCTGCCCGAAAAGCTCGGCTGGGCGATGCTGTCGGCGGCGTCGCTTGGCGCGGCTCTGCTGCTGCTCAACCACTGGCAGCGCAGGCCCGGCGCAGTCAAGGCGCTGCTGGCTTTGAGCAATCCGGCGCTGCTGTATATTATTTTGCACGGCCAGATCGATATGCTGATCGCCAGCAGCGTGCTGCTGCCGGCGGCATGGTGGCCGCTGGCCGCGCTGACCAAGCCGCAGGTCGCCATTGGCCTTCTCGTGACGACGCCGCGCCGCTACTGGGTGTCCGCGCTCGGCATCCTGGCCGGAATCGTCCTGGTGACTTTTCTGCTGTGCGGCTTCTGGCCGCCCAAACTTTTTAGCCAGCCCATGCCTTTCGCCGAGGCTAATCACAATTTCTGGCTGGGCCTGTGGCCGTATCAGGTTCCGGTCGGGGTCGCGCTGGCGGCGCTGGCGTATCAGCGCCAGGATACGCGCCTGGCGATCGCGGCATCCCCGTTTCTGTCGCCGTATGCGGCGCTGTCCACCCTGATTGGCCCCTGGATCGCGCTGCTGACCTGTCTCACCCGCTGGCAGGCGGTCGCCGTGTGGGCGTCGTGGTGGGGCGCGGTCCTGTTCCGCGCCGTCGCCGGATAAAAACGAAGCGCCCCGCAGGGCGCTCCGTCTTCAGATGGCAGAGCGCGAAAGCCCACGCGTGATTAGTCGCCGTCCCCAGGCGCGGCGGGGGTGATGCTCGGCGCCGGGATCGGCGTCCCGCTCTGCGCGAGCAGCGACTCAAGGTCGAACAGGAACGGGCTGTTGGAAGGGATGATCATCATCTGAACATTCGGACCCAGCGACTCAATATAGCGCCACTGGAGCAGCAGCGGGTTCTGTGAAAGCTGCTCGTTGATCAGGTTCAGCGCGGCGGCCTCGCCCTCAGCGCGGATACGTGCGGCGTCCGCCTCGCCGCGTGCCAGCGCACGCGCCTGCTCGGCTTCCTGCTCGCGCTGGCGGACGCGGAATTCCGCTTCCTGCGCCTGCTGCTGCGCAACCTGCTTCTGCTCGATCGAGGCGACGTACTCCGGCGAGAAGGTGATATTACGGATCAGGACATTGGTCACCTCAAAGCCTTCCGGCTCGATCAGGCTGCGCACGCCGTCCTCGATAGCCTGTTCCAGATCGCTGTGCTCGGTGCCGTAGATCTGCTCGACACGAAACTCGGTCAGCGCACCGCGCACCTGGTTGCGCAGGGACGGGCGAATCAGCCCGTTCTCGTACCGGTCCTGCCAGTTGCGATGGACGGTGTTGGCGTTGCTGGGGCTGATACGGTAGATAACGGTGACATCCAGCTCAACGCGCTGGCCGTCCTGCGTCAGGGCGACGACGGCGTCGTCGCCGCGCGTGGCGCCGGTCGCAATTGTGCCGCCCATCGTATATTCCTGCTGGGCGATAGAATAGATCGTCGCCTCCTGGATACCAGGGATGATCACGTGCAGGCCGGGGCCAAGCGGTGTTTCCGCCAGATCGCCGCTCAGCACGTTGAAGACAACCGCAACCTCGTTCGGCTGAACTTCAATTACGCCCGCGCCGATGACGAAGAACACGATCGCGAGGATCAGCCCGATGACAGTGATCAGCACGCCGCCGCGAATCGATGCGTTGCGCGACAGCATCTGGATGATCATGAAGCCGCCGAAGCCGGCAATCGCCAGGCCGGCCAGCGCCAGAACGCTAAATACCACGTTAATCATCGGAGGATGCTCCTGTTCTATTGAGATGTTGCGGAGGACAGAGTAGGCGCGGGTGGGTGTCCGCCCAAGGTTGACACGCGCCGGATTTGGCTTTAACGTGACGGACATTATAGGATATTTTACGGGCGCGGTCGAGATTTCAAGCGTTCCGCTGATGAGCCGAGATGAACCCTGTTGTCTTCGAAGCTGGTCCCTTGGCGCTGCGCGCCTACACTGCGTGGCTTGGTGGCGGGCTGCTGCTGGCGCTGAGCGTGATCGCGTGGCGAGGCTGGCAGCGGGCGCCGGACGCGGCGCGGCACTGGCTGGACGTGACGATCACGGCGCTGGCGGCGGGGGTTATCGGCGCGCGGCTGCTGCATGTCGCGCTGGAGTGGGGTTATTTCCGCGATCATCTGGCCGAGATCCCGCGCGTGTGGCAGGGCGGGCTGGCCTGGCACGGCGGGCTGCTGCTGGCATTGCCGATCGTGCTGGCGCTGCTGCG
>JADLHR010000185.1 GCA_020848665.1 Anaerolineae bacterium | reverse complement strand
TCAGGTCCTCACCGTTCGCCACGCCGGTATTCATGACCAGGTCGAGATTGGTGCGCCCATACAGCAGCGCGATCCAGCGCAGCGGCAGCCGCATCTCCTGCGCTGTGCTGAGGCTCATCTCGTTGACGATGGTCTGGTCCTGGATGTCGATCGTCGGCTGCAGGAAGCGGTTGAACAGCACCACTGCGTCAGCGCCCGCCGCTTCAAGCTGCTTGACCAGATTGGCAATCGAGGTATAGAACGGGCTAAGCTTGACGGCGACCGGGATGTTGACCGTCTGCTTGACGCTGGCGACGATGTCGATCAGCCGCTGCTCCAGCTCGGCGCCGGTCACGTCAGGGTCCGCCGCGACGTAGTAATAGTTGATCTCCAGGCCATCGATCCCGGTTTCGGCAAGCTGCTGGGCATAGCTGACCCACGAGCCGGGCGCGATCGCGTTGAGGCTGGCGAAAATCGGCATAGCGACGGCGCGGCGGGCCTTCTCGACCCACATCATATGCTCGCGCCCGCCCCCAAAATCGACCGGCGGATAGAATGAGGAATGGATTTCCGGCGAGATATTCGCGGCCCGCTCCAGAAAATCAGCCATCGTGGTGTCGTCGTGCAGGATCTGCTCTTCGAACAGCGAGCGGATGACCAGCGCGCCCGCGCCGTAGTCCTCGCAGCGCTTGATCTTGGCGACATCGTTGGAAATCGCGCTCGCAGCCACCACCAGGGGATTTTTCAGCGGCACACCCATATAAGTAGTGGAAAGATCGGCCATCTCGACTCCTTTAAGCCTTGCACGCTTGATACCAGCCACTATACCGCCGGACGCAGCATTACCTCAGTGACAAATAGGGGCGGCTGCCTATGATCATAGGCACCATTTCGCGCGGCGGGGGCAGCAGGAGCTTGACAGCGCGCCCGGAAGACGCTATGATCATCGCAATACCCCCTCCCCCAGGGGGTGGGGTTTAACGGGAAAGGATGATGATGGACCAGCAAGCGCGCCTCGACGCGATCCACCGCCTCAAAAGCGTGGCCGGTCATGTCAACGGCATCGTCAGGATGCTCGAAGACGACCGCTACTGCATCGACGTGATCAAGCAGATTCAGGCCGCCCAGACTGCGCTGGCGCGGGTCAGCGAAGGCATCCTCGACGCGCACCTGCGCACCTGCGTCACAACCGCAATCCAGGGCGCTGAAACCGCCGAGCGCGAGCGCGTCCTGACCGAGATCACCGAGGTCTTTCGTCACACCGCCCGGCCCTGAGCCTGGGCTTTTTATCCGTTTCGCAGCGCATATCCATAACCCTACAAGGAGCATCTCCATGCCCAGCAAGACCTTCACCGTTCCCGCGATTTCCTGCGGTCATTGCACGCGCACCATTGAGAATGAGCTGAGCGAGCTGGCAGGCGTGACGCACGTGTCGGCGGATCAGACGACCCGCGTCGTTACCGTCGAGTGGGACGCCCCCGCCACCTGGGAGCAGATCGACGCGCTGCTGCACGAGATCAACTATCCCCCGGCGCCCGAAAACCGGCTGAACGTTCTCAGCTAAGGGAGCGCGCAAAACTTCACCGCCTGGCCCCTCTCCGTAAATGGAGAGGGAAAAGGAGATCAGAGGTTAAGGGGGAGGCTCGCCCCGGCGCACGCCGGATCACTCCGTAACTGTTTCTCTGTAACTGTTTCATAGTACGGCTGCGCAATCGGCTCGGCGAAAGGCCGGGCCAGATCGCGCCAGGAGCAAGTATGAGCGAAAAACAACTCACTCTGCCGGTCAGTGGCATGACCTGCGCCAACTGCGTGGCGTCGGTCGAGCGCAACGTCCGCAAGCTGGACGGCGTGCGCGAGGCCAACGTCAACTTCGCCAGCGAGAGGCTGAGCCTGGTCTACGACGACTCGCTGCTGAGCACCGGCGACATTATCGCCCGCGTCCGCAAAGCCGGGTACGACGTGCCAGAGCAGACGCTCGATCTGCCGATCATGGGAATGGACTGCGTGAACTGCGCGCAGAGCGTCGAGCGGGCGCTGCGCAAAGTGGACGGCGTGGTCGGGGCCAACGTCAACTTCGCCAGCGAGCGCGCCACCGTCCGCCTGACGCCCGGCGTCACGCGCGAGGCGCTGGTCGGCGCGGTGCGCAAGGCCGGGTACGACGTGGTCGAAGCCGCCGGGCTGGACGAGCTGGAAGATGCGGAACAGGCCGCCCGCGACGCCGAGATTCGCAGCCATGTGCGCAACGTCATCCTCGGCGCGCTGCTCGCCATCCCGCTCTTTCTGCTGAGCATGGGCCGCGACTTCGGCCTGTTCGGTCACTGGGCGCACGAACCGTGGATGAATTATCTGTTCTGGGCGCTGGCGACGCCGGTCCAGTTCTACGTCGGACGCGAGTTCTACACCGGTGCGGTCAAGTCGATCCGCAACGGCTCGGCTAATATGGACGTGCTGGTCGCGCTCGGTTCCAGCGTGGCGTACTTCTACAGCGCGGCGATCACGCTTGGGCTGCTCGGCGGACACGTCTATTTCGAAACATCCGCCTCGATCATCACCCTGATCATGACCGGCAAGCTGGTCGAGTCGCTGGCGAAGGGCCGCACCAGCGCCGCGATCAAGAAGCTGATGGGCCTGCGCGCCAAAACCGCGCGCGTGATCCGTGACGGCGCTGAGATCGACATCCCGGTCGAGGATGTGCGTGTCGGCGAGATCGTGCTGGTCCGCCCCGGCGAGAAAATCCCGGTCGATGGCGTAGTGCTCGACGGACGCAGCGCGGTCGATGAGAGCATGATCACGGGCGAGAGCCTGCCGGTCGACAAGGCGCCGGGCGACACCGTCATTGGCGCGACGATCAACCGCCAGGGCCTGCTCAAGTTCGAGGCAACAAAGATCGGGCGCGAGACTGCGCTGGCGCAGATCATCCGCCTGGTCGAGCAGGCGCAGGGCAGCAAGGCCCCGATCCAGCGGCTGGCCGACCGTGTGTCAGCAGTTTTCGTCCCGATGGTGATTGCGATCGCGCTCGTCACCTTCGGTATCTGGATTGGCGTCACAGGCGAGTTCACGCCTTCGCTGGTGCGGATGATCGCCGTGCTGGTGATCGCCTGCCCCTGCGCGATGGGCCTCGCCACGCCGACTGCGATCATGGTCGGCATGGGCAAGGGCGCAGAGAACGGCATCCTGTTCAAGAGCAGCGAGGCGCTGGAGCGCGCTCACAAGCTGACCGCAATCGTGCTCGACAAGACGGGCACGCTGACGCGCGGCGAGCCAAGCGTGACCGATATCGTCGTCAGCCACAGCCTGACTAACGGCGACGACGAGCGGTCGCTGATGGCGCTGGCCGCCAGCGCCGAGCGCGGCAGCGAGCACCCCCTAGGCGAGGCGATTGTCCGCGCCGCGACCGAGCGCGCCCTGGCGCTCGCCGAGCCGCGCCGCTTCGAGGCGCTCACCGGCCAGGGCGTCCGCGCCGAAATCGAAGGACGGACCGTGCTGGTTGGCAACCTGGCGCTGATGCAGGCGCAATCTGTCCACCTCAACGGGCTGGAAGCCGAGGCCCAGCGCCTGCAAAACGAGGCGAAAACCGCGATGTGGCTGGCCGTTGACGGCCATGCCAGCGCCGTGA
>JADLHR010000184.1 GCA_020848665.1 Anaerolineae bacterium | reverse complement strand
TAAGTCGCTTCGTCCAGCGTGAACAGCACCAGCGTCAGGCGCGGATCGTTGCCGAACGCCGCGAGCAGCGGGCGCAGATTGCGCGTGTACTCGGTCGCAATCGGGATGTCCGCGCCCTTATCGCGCCCGAAATGCTCAAGGATCAGCGGATTATGGTCGCGCCATGCGCCAGGGTGAAGCTGCATCACCAGCCCGTCTTCGGTGCTCATGCGCGCCATCTCGATCAGCATGTGCCCGGTGAAGGCGCGCGCGTCATCGCCAGACGCCTCGCCGCGCAGCGCCCGCTCGAAGATCGCGCTCGCCTCGCGCCCGGACAGCGGCGCGGTGTACGGCGTCAGCGCGGCGTGATCGGTCGCCGCCGCGCCGAGCGACTTGAAGAACATGCGCCGCTGTTCCAGCGCCTCGATGTACGCGGGATAGCCGCTGATCGTGATTCCGGAGACTTCCCCCAGGCGATCAATTGCGGCGCGCCAGCCAGGGCTGTCAAGGTTCACTACGGCGTCGGGACGAAAGGTCGGGCGAATGTCCCCCGCCCAGCCGGACGCGCGGATCGCCTGGTGATGCTCCAGCGTGTCGGTCGCGGCGTCAGTTGTGCACAGCGTCTCGATGTTAAAGCGCTCGAACAGGCGGCGCGGACGCATTTCCGGCGATTCGAGTTTCTCCGCGATCTGGTCGTAGATGCGCTGCGCGCTGTTGGCGTCCAGCCGCTCGTCAATGCCAAAGACTTCGGTCAGCTCGTGCGCCAGCCACATACCGGTCGGCGTACCGCGAAAAAGGGCGAACCGCCCGGCGAACGTCTGCCAGATTTTGCGGTGATCAGTTTCGACCGGGCCGCCATCGACGCGCGGGATGCCCAGGTCTTCCAGCGCGATACCCTGCGAGTACAACATGCGAAACACATAATGATCGGGGATCAGCAGCAGGTCAACCGGCGTCCCGAAGCGGAAGCCGGGGTCCGCGAACAGGCGCGGATCGACATGCCCGTGCGGGCAGACCAGCGGCAGCGCCGACGTGGCGCGATACAACTCCCGCGCGACAGCGATCTGACCCGGATCGGGGCCGAAATAGCGATCGTCAGCCAGCATGATGACCTCCTCGCTCACACCCACTCGCGGGCGGCTTGCAGCAGCGCGTCAATATTCTCCGGCGGCGTGCCGGGCGCAACCCCTCCGCCGAACGACAGAATCAGCCCGCCGCCGGGCGCGGCTTTGTCCAGGCACTCCCGCGCCGCCTGATAGACCTGCTCCGGCGTCCCGCGCACGCCCAGGTCGAGCGGGGCGACATTGCCCATCAGCGCGACGCAGTGGCCCATTGCCGCCTTCGCCGCCGCGATGTCCGTCTCGTGGCTGAAGTTGAACACGTCGAAGTTCGTCTCGGTCAGCGCCGCCAGCAGGTGCGGGCAAGGTGTGTCGTTGTGATAGATGCGGATCAGTCCGTCGAACTCGTCGAAAATGCGCCTCAGGTGCGGCGCGATCAACGCCTGATAGAGGCGCTTCGAGACCATGCCGACCAGGTCGTCGAGCAGCATGATCCCTTCCGGCGCGTGGACCGCGTCAAGCTGCGCGTGCAGCCAGCGGATGATCGTGGTCGTCACGGCGTCCAGCACGCGGCTGGCGGCGTCGGGATCGGCGGCCAGCCCTTCCATCAGCGGCGGGATGCCGGTCAGCCACGAAGCGACGGTCATCGGCCCGCGCGCGCAGACCATCCGCACGCCCTGTCCTTCCGTGCGCAGCCGCTCATCCAGCGCCTCATACTGCCGCACGACCAGCGGCATCAGCCCGTCCTCACGCGGATCGGCAGGCTTGATCGTCCGCGCCCAGAAGTCGAGGTCGGCCACGACCGGCTCGACCGAGGGCGGACGGTCAGCGTAAAAGCGGATTTTCGCGCCGAATGCCGACGGCTCCGCCGCCATGCCGTACTCGATCCACCAGCCCGGAATCCAGACTGCGCCAGGGAACCGGTCTTCCAAGCCCCGGTTGATCGCCAGCCATTGTTCGGGGTAGAGGTAGTAATCACGCGTGTCGATCCCGGCGTAACCGGGCAGCCAGGGGCTGTCCACGATCAGCGCGACCGGAACCTGCTTCGGCTCTCCGCGCCGCGCCGCCTGCACGAACTGCTCCCAGGGCGTCGTCACGCGGGCCTGCTTCCCGATTCCCCGGCGTTGAATGCACGCAGAGCATCCCACAGCGCCAAGAGGTTAGCAGGCGGGACATCGGCCTGGATGTTGTGCACCGTATTGAAGACGTAGCCGCCGCCGGCTGCCAGCGCGTCCAGGTTGCGGCGCACGTCGTCGCGCACCTGATCGGGTGTGCCATGCGGCAGAACATCCTGCGTATCGACCGCGCCGCCCCAGAAAGCCACATCTGCGCCGAAATCGCGCTTGAGCGCCGCCGGGTCCATGCCCCGCGCGCGGATGTGCACCGGGTTGAGCACCTCGGCGCCGATCTCGATATAGTCCGGGATCAGCGGGCGAATGTTGCCGCACGAGTGAAAAAACTGCTTCGTGTGCGGCGCAAGCTGCTTGATGTGCGCGAACAGCGTCTGCACGCGCGGCTTCAACAGACGGCGGAACATCGCCGGGGAAATGATCTGCGACTGCTGCGTGCCGTAGTCGTCGGCGTAGGTCACCACATCGACCACGTCGCCTAACTGTGGCAGCGCCATTCCCCAGAAGCCGAGCTTCAGTTCCAACAGCCGGTCGAACAGCGTTTCGGCCAGCGCCTCGTCAGTCGCCATCATGATCAGCAGTTCCTGCATGCCGACGATGCGCTGCGCCATCTCGAAAATGCCCGCAAACGAGTCCTTCAGCACAATCGCGTAACCCTGCGCACGGGCCTTCAGCGCTCGCTCGCGCAGGCCCGCGATTCGACGTGGATCGGCCATGTCCGGCCAGGCGTGGTCGCGGATGTCCGCCGCCGTGATCTCCGGCCCTTCGAGCGGCACGCGCACGATGCTATAGTACAGCCCGTCCGGGCGCGGGCGGTGGTGCGTGATGCCCCATTCGTCGTGATAGGCCCAGTATTCGCCCGCCGGTTCCTCATGGATCTGCCAGTTGTGGCTGTTGAGCGGAAACAGGCCGCGCGTATCGACTTCCAGCCGCGCCAACAGGTCCTCTTCGGGCAGCGCAAGCTGCTGGATCGTGTCGCACAACACCGGCTCAACCGGCGGCAGATCGAGCGCCGCACGCAGCCCGCGCGCCGCGACGAGGTGAATCCCGGTAACCTGCGTGCTGCCCAGATCGACCGGGATGCGGTCCGGCTCGCGGTGATTGAGTGCAGTAAGTACACGCTCGCGTGAATTCATCAGTCGCCCCTCATTTCAGGAACTCCGCGCGGATCGGCGTAAAGGTATCGACCAGCCGCGCGCGATCTGTCAGAAGCTGAATCGTGTGAGGCACGCCGCCTGGCACGGTGATCAG
>JADLHR010000183.1 GCA_020848665.1 Anaerolineae bacterium | reverse complement strand
GGGCACGCCGGATCGCGGGATTCGCGCGCAGCGCCTCGATCTGCCCGGCGTTCCAGGCAGGCGAGAGCAGGATCACGTCGGGCGCAAGCCGGGCGATCATCGCGTCGTCAAGCTGTCGATAGTCGTCAAACCCGGCCTCGGCGGCGACATTGCGCGCGCCGATGGCGTTGAACAGGTCAGTGATCAGCGTTCCCTGCCCGAAGGTGTAGCCTTCGGGCGACAGCACCAGCGCCCGCCGCTGAGGCTGGGCCGCGAGGCTTGTCGCCAGGCGCGTGAGCCGGACCTCCAGACGGCGCAGCACGGCGCTGGCCTGCTCGTCGCGCCCGGTTGCCTCGCCGAGCGCCTTGATCACCGCGCGCCACTCGTCCAGGCTGGTGATCGCGCTCACCTGAAAGACGGGCACATCGCGTGCGGCGGCGACCTCGGCCCAGGCCGGGTTGATAGCGGCGTGCAGGTCCGACAGCACGAGCAGGCCGACGCCGGACCAGTCAAACGCCGCCGGGTCGTTCAGCGGATCGGCCTGGCGCAGCGCGCGCGGCTCGACGATGGCGCGCAGCTCCGGGGCGTCGCCCACCAGCGCGATCGTGGCGGGCCGCGCGGGCACAGTCACGCGCCGCCCGGCGCCGTCAGTCACGAGGCGCGGGAACAAGCCAGGGCCTTGCGCCCGCGCCGGAGTCCGCCCGGCGTGCGCGACCGCGAGCGCCAGCCCGATCAGGAACAGCGATCTCACATGAATCAGTCGCATAGCGTTTTAACTCAGGCGCCCCGGCTGCAATCGAGAATACAGGCCGGACGCCGGTGAACGGATAATGCTGGCCCCGGCAGGCGTTAATCGCCACCCGTCTCGATGACCGACAGCGCGTCCAGTTCCAGGTCGGAGCCTGTGTCCGCGCTCCCGAACAGGAACGCCGCCATCCAGCCTTCGACGCCGCGATAGGGAAAGTCGATCTCGCTGAACGGCACCAGCACCTTGACCCAATCGCGCGCCTCGTTCGTGCCAAGCACGACAACATTAGTCCCGATACCGAGCGAGGCGATCGCGTCATATCGATCCGCGTCGGGACCCTGGCGCACATTCGAGTCGGGGACTTGCACAGTCGCGGTAGTGTACACCGGGCCGAAGCTGGATGCGACACCATACGCCCGGCCCACCGCCGGAGAGTACACCTCGATCCAGAGGTCGTTTGGACGGCCCAGGTAGGTTAACGCCGCGCCCGCCTGGAGCGTTGTCAGCACGTCTGCTGTAGAGGACGGGGCGGCATAGAGCGCCAGGCTCGCCTCGGCCCCGGCGACCGCGTTGACGTAAGCGTTCGGCAGCGGGCTGAGCAGACGGCTGTCTACCCAGCCGATCGCGCCGCTGGTGGTCATGGCTTCGCTGAAGGCGCCCCGCGTCTGGCCGGTGAGGTGGACAAGCTGGTCGCCTTCGAGCGCGCCCACGACCTCGGCGGCGCTGTCCGGCTCGCTCAGCAGGCTCGGAGCGCTGTCGCCACCCGGCTGGACCAGCGCCGCTTGCAGGCTCGCGGCTGGTTCCCGGGCTGCGCCCGTTACCCAGCCGGTGAGGCCGTCCGAAGTTGCGATGTACGCCCAGTCTTCGCGCTGGCCGAGCACGCGCAGCGTGCCGCCCGGCGGGATCGCGCCGATTTTCTTGGACGATGCGCTCGGCGTGGCGTAGAGCGTCGCGCTGGCGGAACTCGGCGTCAGCGTGACGGCCGGCGCGAGCAGCACCGGGGTGAGGATCAGCGCCTGCGCCGCCTCGATGTAGCCCTCTTCGCCCACCGCTTCGACTCTGAGCCAGTTGCCGGACGGATCGGTGCTCAGGACGCGGACCAGCATGTTGTCGGTCAGCTCGACCAACGGCGCGCCGGACGCGCGGGGACCAGCGTACACGGCGATATCGCTCAGCGTAATCGCTTTCAGACCCTCGTCCTGAGCAGCGGCGAACGGGGTAGTACCGGGCGTTAACGTCGCAATGATCAGCAGCCAAACGAATACGCGTCGTTTCATAGCAATCTCCCGTTTACGTCTATTGTGCGGGCGGTTTCGGGCGAATCTATGAGACCGGTTGTATCTCGGCACAATTGTATTATACGCCGGGTGGCTGCAAGCGCAGCAGATCATGTGAAGTGACTTGGAAATGTTCGGTATACCGGGTGGGTCGAACGAATGTCTGCTGAGTCTTACGGCTGCAACGGAGCGTAGTAGCGGGCGACGACGCCCTGGCCTTCGGCGCCCTGTATCCAGGCGAACCAGGCGTGAAAGACGCTGGCCTGGTCCGGGGCGGACAGCCCCGCGATCACAATCGGCGTGCGCAGCGGGTACGCGCCGCTGCTGACTGTCGCGTTGTTGGGTGCGACCGGCGCGCCGTTGCCGGCGCCAAGCGGCACCGCGCGAACCCCGTCGCCTGGTGCCGCCATGCTGACGTAGCCGACCGCGCCCGGCGTGCGCGCCACCAGCTCGACCATGCTGGCGCTGCTGAGCGCCAGACGCGCCGCCAGCGTGATCCGCTGACCGTTCATCACCTCAGCTTGGAACACCTGGCTGATGTCGTTTTCCGGCTCCTGCGCGATGACCGTCACCGGCAGCGCCGGGCCGCCGACCTCGTCCCAGGTTGTGATCCGGCCCTGAAACAGGTGGCGTACCTGCTCGACCGTCAGGCGTTCAATGGGGTTGCCTGCCGCCACGATTACGGCGATGCCGTCGTAGCCAATCGGCGCGGCCCACAGCCCCGCCGCCGGCCCGGCCGAGGTCAGCGCGTAGGGAGCCTGACCGGCCCGTAACTGCGGCGCGATCGCGTCCCAGTTCAGCGTAATGGCGCGCAGGCTGATCAGCGTGCCGCGCGGCGCATACTCGGCGGCCAGCTCCTGGAGCAGCGGCGCGGTCGCCGAAGTCGCCAGCATATGCAGGCTGAAGACCTCCGGCGTGGCCGCCGGGGGCGTGATCGAGCCTCGGCAACCCGCCAGCGCCAGACTCAATATGACGATGGTGCGTTTGGCGCGCTTCATGCCTCCCCTCTCACGACAAGAGGGCGACCAGCAAACTCAGCGTGCCGAAGACTGCGCAGTAGATCGCGAACCCATACAACCGTCTGCGTTGCAGCAGACGCATCAAGAACCAGACGCACGCATAGCCGACAAGCGCCGCCGAGAGAAATCCGGCGACCAGGGCAGGCGCCATCCCGTCTCCGAGCGGCTCGCTGCCGAGTAGCAAGTCAAGCATCTGCTTGCCTCCCGCGCCCAGAATGATTGGCGTGCCCAGCAGAAAGCTGTAGCGCGCCGCCGAAGCGCGTGGCAGCCCCCGCGCGATCCCGGCCGCGAT